>NZ_CAXGPO010000049.1:0-18514 GCF_964011655.1 uncultured Spongiibacter sp.
GCCTCGGCGCCACAGGCGCGGGCAATTTCCAAGACTTTGTCGCTGTTGAGATAGGTGTCGGCTGCGCCGCCCTCGCCGAGGCTGTAGGCTTCATCGGCCTGACGCACATGCAGACTACGGGCGTCGACGTCGGCGTAGACCGCCACGGAGGTGATGCCCATTTCGCGCAAGCTGCGAATAATTCGGGTGGCGATAGCACCGCGGTTGGCAATCAATACTTTCTTGAACATGCTGGTCCGTTGCGGGCCGTCCCGCTTGTGTCTACGACAGTGGCCGTCCACTGAAGTCGTTGGATCGCTTGTTAATCAGGCCGCCCAGATCAGGCACTCGACCGGGGTCGGGTTGTAGGCATTGCAGGGGTTGTTGAGCTGCGGGCAATTGGAAATGAGCACAATGGTGTCGACCAGCGCTTTCAGTTCCACATATTTCCCCGCGCCGGAAATGCCGTCGGCAAAGCTCAGCTCACCGCCTGCCGTGACCGGTACATTCATAAAAAAGTTGATGTTATGACCGATATCGCGCTTGCTCAGCCCGTACTCGGGGTGCTCGGCAATAGCGAGCATCCAACTGTCGCGACAGGCGTGCATGCAGCGTTTTTCCAGGTCGTAACGCACGGTATTGCTTTCGGTGGCGCAGGCACCACCCAGGGTGTCGTGACGGCCGCAGGTGTCGGCCACAATTTCCAGCATCGGGCGGTTCAGTGTACTGCGCAGCACCGAACCGGCAGTCAGGTAGACATTGCCCTGTTCGCGAATGGTGTCGGTGGTGCTGTAGCGCTCAGCGGGATCGTCAGCGCAGAAGAACAGCGTATCCGCCGCCTGATTCCCCTCTAAATCGAGGATGCGCAGCACTTCGCCGGCGCCCAGTTTCGCAATGTAGTAATCCCCGGCGTCGATCTGCTCGCGCCGCAGCGCAGTATCGGCGAGGCGTTCACTGTGTTTAATCATGTTTCTCTCCTCAGGCGCCCAGGTAATACAGTGCGTTGTTGGCAAAGCCACGGCGGTTTTCGTCGCAGTGATTGAGGCAGATATCGTCCTCGGTCATCGGCTCGGCCACGCCCAATTCCACACCAATACGGCAGCGCGGGTAGTCGGCAGCAGTGTTCAGCGGGTGCGGACAGGCGTGAATCAACACCAGGCAATCCATCTCGATGCGCAGGGTCAGCGTGCTGCCCGGCGCACTGTGGTCGGTGGCCAAGTGCAGATTGCCCTCGTCGTCGGTTTCCACCTTGCTGAAGACATTGATGTTGGCGGCCATGTCCGCCGCGCCAAGACCGTATTTCGCCAGCTCGACCAGAAAGGCGTCGTGACCATTCTGATGCCAGTCGTTGCGGTCGTGTTGGTAATCGCGACGGCCCCAGCGCGCATCAATATGGCTGGCGTGACTATTGCCACACACGGTGTCGTGCCAGCCCAGATCATCGTCAACGATCGAGGCAAAAATGCGCCCCATATCCGAGTACAGGCAGTTGCCACGAGTGAGTTTGAAGGTGTGCTGACACTTGAGCGTGTCCGGCGCGTTGTAGCGCTCGAGCAGGTTGCGCGGGTTATAAAACAACAGCCCGGCATTACCATTGCCGTCGATATCCTGCAGCCGCAGGATGGTGCCGCGACGCAGCTCCAGCGACCAGTGGCCGCCCGGCGCGATGGTGGTTTCATAATGATTCATGAGACTAACTCCTGGCCTGAGCTGCTCAGGCCACTGTCAATTTCTCGCAGTAATTCAGGCTCGCACTGCCCAACGGGTAGGTCGTAGGTAATACCTGCACCGAAGCGATTGGGCGCTTGCGGGTCGAGACGTAACTTGTCGAACACCCACAGACGGGTGCCCAGATGAAAACCCTCGGCCAGATCGTGGGTCACCATGAACACGGTGAGTTTGTGCTGGCGCCACAGCGACAGCACAAGCGCGTGCATGTCGGCGCGAATACCGGGATCGAGCGCTCCGAAAGGCTCATCCAGCAATAAGATCCGAGGTTTTAGAATCAACGCCTGAGCAATCGCCAGTCGTTGGCGCATACCGCCGGAAAGTTCATCCGGGTAACGTGCCGCCATATGTGACAGCCCCACCGTTTCCAGCATCGCCATCGCTTCGTCGCGGGCAGCGCGCTTACGCTTGCCCCAGAGAAAGCCCAGGCGGGTCTTCTCAAACGCACGGGCGATGATGACGTTTTCCAACACGGTCATGTGGGGAAATACCGAGTACTGCTGAAAGACCACGCCGCGCTCGGCATCGGGCTCATCGGCAATGGTTTTGCCGTCCAGCAGAATCTCACCCTGATTGGGCACATCAGTGCCCAACAACATGCGCAGGAAGGTACTCTTGCCACAGCCCGAGGTCCCGACCAAAGTGATAAATTCGCCTTCAGCAACCGTGGCAGAAATATTTTCCAGAATGACGCTGTCGCCGTAGCGCTTCCATACATTGCGAATCTCGATCATGAGCGATTCTCCTGCCAGGGAAAGGCCCACAAACTCAGCTTGCGCAGCGCAAAGTCGATAACAAATGCCAGCAAAGCGATCCAGGCAACATAGGGCAGAATCACATCCATCGACAGGTAACGACGAACAAGAAACACCCGATACCCGAGACCATCGGTAGAAGCGATGGCTTCTGCGGCGATAAGGAACAACCATGCGCTCCCCAACGACAGTCGCAAGGAATCAATTAGCCGAGGCATCAATTGGGGAATCAGCACCCGCAAGACTATTTGCCCACTATTGGCACCCAGTGTTTGCGCTTTTACCAGCTGTTCCCGGGGAATTTCCAGACAGCGCTTTTGGATATCGCGCGCGACGAAGGGCGTTACGCCAATAGCAATAAGCGCGACCTTAGACACCTCCCCCAAACCAAAGACAATAAACAGTATCGGCAAAATCGCCATTGGCGGTATCAGTGATGCCACCGTCAGCAGTGGTGCAACACCGGAATAGGCAACAGGAAAGGCGCCGGTACTCAAACCGAGCAACATCCCCAAGCCAGCGGCAATTGTCATACCCAAACCCAGGCGCTGCAAACTGCTGAGAGTGTCCTGCCAAAACAAGTACTCCCCCGTGCGCTTACTCGGCTCAAACGCTAAGCGCTGCATCGCTTCGCCCATCTGAGAGAAACTGGGTAAAAGCTTGTCTTGGGGGTTTTCCGCCAAGCGTGCATCAGAGGCCGTGACGTAAAGCACTAGCAGGAATACAAAGGGCAGTAATGACAAGGCAATGCCCCATACCTGCGTCGGCTGCTGATTAATCAATCGTTTCATAGAAGCATCCCAGCTGAGAAAAATGGTTAGGGTGGCAGGCGCCACCCTCGGGCACGGTTTACAATTTGCCGTCAGCCGCCATTTGCATATAGCTGGGGTTAAAACGCAGTTTGATGTTTGCCGGATTGCCATAGACACCGACAGGCGTTTCGATACCGATGAAACCGGCGTCGGGAGCGCCATCACCCAGCAAACCGTGGTTAAACGAGAATTCAGCCACACTCTGCATGGTTGACTTCAGGTCACTGCTGCGGGTGAAAGCGACCGCGTCGCTGGGCGTGTAAAACATTTTCGTACTGGCCAACTGCGCATCGTAGCCGGCGGTGTCCGTCCCCGACGCAATTGCCATCGCCGTGCGAGCAGCGAGACCCGCCTTTCCTGGGCCGCTCATGGTCGCCATGATTTCATACCACGCGCCAACTAACGCCTTACCCAGAGCAGGGTTTTTCTTTAATACCTCGGTGTTCACCACGAGCAGGTCGATAATTTCGCCGGGTATTTGAGAAGAGTCGAACACCTTGTTTGCGCCGGGCATGGTGAGAATTTCACTGAGTAATGGGTTCCAGGTCACCACAGAACTTACCCCCGCTGTTGGGTAGATAGCGACCATATCGGCGTCGGAGGTATTCACAACGGTAACGTCAGATTCGCTCATGCCGACGCTATCCAGTGCCCGCGCCAGCAAATAGTGGGAAACACTCAATTCAACTAAATTCACTTGCTGTCCCTTCACAGCCTGAAGTGAGTCGGTATTTTTCAGTACCAGCCCGTCATTGCCATTAGAAAAATCGCCGACAATTAGCGCGGTGCTGTCCACACCGCCGGCAGCTGGAATTGTCAGCGCATCCATGTTCGTCATGGTGCAGGCATCAAACTCGCCGGTGGTGTATTGGTTTATTGACTCGATGTAGTCGTTGATCTGAACGACATCAATCTCAATGCCGTATTTCTTCGCCCATTTATCGACGATTTTTTGCTCGTCACCATAGCCCCACGGCATCCAGCCAACATAAATTGACCAACATACTTTGAAGCTGTCTGAAGCGAGACTAAAAGAGGAACATGAGAGAGTAAGTAGTAATGCGGCTATTCGTTTCATTGCCTGCCTCCGGCATCGTTACGCGGTAAATAGAGCACTCCTGGCAACTGGCTGCCGATCGTCTCCCGGGCTTTTGTCCCGCCGTGTAACCTATCCCGTGGCGAATCCAATCGATGAGGGAAGAGGTCGAAAGCTCTCGGACCAGACGTTGTGCAAGGTGCACAACCGGAACCCTAGCTCTCCATTACCAAATTGTGATGCTTTGACAGCATGTCCTGCGATACCAAGAGTGCGGACACCGTGTTCTATACAGAATCCATGCCAACACTACTTCCACCGCCAATTCACGCTACTCGCCGGCCGCGGCGATCGAATCTGCCGCCACTACCGCCCTCCAATGAAGCGCAAAATGTTCTAACGCACAAATATGTCGCACTCAGCCAGCCTGGTGGTTGTCACAAATTCGTCAACACTTCGACATGTTTTCTTTGTTAAACCGTCATAGTCCGTCCCTAGACTGGCCCCCGTTATAACTAGACCAATCCACCTCTTTCTAGGGAACTGTTATGAACAAGAAGTTATTGAGCGCTTCCATTGCCGCTATTCTGGCTGCAACATTGTCAGCCTGCGGCGGCGATGACGGACGAAATGGTAGCGATGGCCAAGACGGCGCGGTAGGCCCACAAGGTCCTGCGGGCGTTGATGGAAGCAATGGTGCAAATGGCGCTGATGGGCAGGATGGCGCAGACGGTCAAGATGGTGCTGATGGCGTCTCTACGGTGACACCTAAAGGCCTCAAACGGTTTGCTACCGCTCCGCTCGGCGCTGAGTTTACCGGGATATTCGTTAACGAAGACGGCAAGCTGTTCTCCAATATTCAGCACCCAAGCAGCTCTAATACAACCACCGATTCGGCTGGCAAGGTCTTTAACGTAGGTACCGTTGGCTACTTTAACGCCGACGTTAACAACATGGGCGATATCGCCGCTCTGGACTTCCCCATCACCACGGCACAAAAAGAAACCGTACAAAGCGCCGCTGGCAGCTACATTGTGTTGGCACAGCAGGGTGACAACCTCGCCGATGGCAACAAAATGGGTGACATCCTCAGTGCTAACGGCAGTTTAATCAAAAGCTCTAACGACCCCGACTTTAACGGCGCCGTCTCCGATGGTGGCACCGGCTACTACCTGTATACCAACTGGGAAGACCGCCCAGGCAGCATGAGCCGTATTCGCTTAACGGATACCTACAGCCCGACCCAGGAAGGTATGCTGGACTTCTCCAGTGTCGACGGCACCTGGGTTAACTGTTTTGGCACCGTAAGCCCCTGGGGCACGCCGCTGTCGGCAGAAGAACTGTACTTTGACAATACAGCCGACTGGTTCAATGCCAATGCCAATTATTTCTCCAATGCCGAAGCGATTGCTGAATACAAAGGCTACCCGCTTGATCGCAGCGGTAACTGGGGCAACCCTTACGACTACGGCTACATTGTCGAGATCGGTACTAACAACACTGCAGCAACAGCCAATGTTGCCGATGTTGAAGTGAACAAACTTGAGCTGATGGGGCGCTTCTCACACGAAAACCCCGTGGTTATGCCAGACCGCCGCACCGTCTTCCTCAGCGACGATGGCACCGGCACAGTGCTGTTTAAGTTTGTGGCCAACGCCGCTAACGATATGAGCGCGGGCAAGCTCTACGCCGCAAAAGTCACCCAGTCCAATGGCATCACTGACCCAGCGGAAGCTGCCTTTGCTGTGGAGTGGATTGAGATCGGTGCTGGCAATGAGGCCGATATCGAAAACGCCATTGCGAGCTTCGACGGCACGTTTGCCGACGCCAAGCACATTAGCGATGCGCAAATTCAGGCCTTCGCAGAATTCAAGTCAGGGCAAGACCTCGACAACAGCGGTAGCATTGCCGCCAACCCCTTTGCTGACGAGCGTGTCGCCTTCCTTGAAAGCCGCAAACTCGCTGCCGCAATGGGCGCGACGGCTGAGTTCCGCAAAATGGAAGGCATCAACATCAACTTCGGCTTGGCCGACACATGGTGGAATAACGGCGCGGCAGATGGTGCCCAAGCCTACATGTACCTGGCCATGTCTTCGTTCGACGCCACTATGGCTGACGGCGCCGGAGACATTCAGCTAGACGGCACTCACGGCAAGTGTGGTGTGGTCTACCGCATGAAGCTCGTTGAAAAGGATGGCCTGGTGGACATCAACACCCTCACCCCAGCGCTTGTCGGCGGCCCCTACTACGGCGATCGCGCAGCAAACCGCTGTAACACAAATAACATCTCCAACCCCGACAATCTGGTGATCTTGGACGATGGACGAGTGTTGATTGGCGAAGACACTGGCAACCACGAGAACAATGTGATCTGGCTGTTTGAAGATCCTGCTCTGTAGTACGACGCGCGGCCGATGGGCCAAGCAACAGTAAACAAAAGGGGCGGATTCTTCGCCCCTTTTTTTATTAGTAAACATGTTGGTATCCGCAATGAAAAAAACCTGGATGATTCTTCTCAGTGCCTTGCTGTATGCATGCAGTGGTGACAACGCCCACACAACGGCGCCCCCTGGCCAGCAAGCGCCGGAGCAATCGGGGGACAAGCTCCCGGCGGCAGACCAGGAACTGCTGAGCAGTCTTTCGTTTCCAGGCGAGGTTGCCACCGCTTCACCAACACCGACCCTGCGCCAGCCCAAACCAGAAACCATTTACAATGCAGAGGCGGTTATCCCACCCCAGTGCTATACCAAGCACGAAGCCAAGTACAACCCTTGCATGACCTGCCACCAAACCTACCCCTATCGCAGCAGGCCCAACACCATGGACGATGGCAGTCAGCAGGTCGCCTACCTGTTCTCTGACATTGGCGAAGTTAACCACTGGACCAACCTTTTTGAAGATCGCCGCGAGCGCATTGAAAAAATCAGCGACCAGCATGTGCTGGACTATATCCATACCGATAATTACAGCCCGCTGATTGAACAACTTAAAAATACCCGCGACTGGCAGGGCCCCATTCCCGAGCTAAAAAATTTAGCACTGGGGGCAGAGGCTTTCGATGAGCTCGGCTTTGCCAAAGATGGCAGCCACTGGGTGGCCTTCAATTACAAACCGCTGCCCAGCACATTCTGGCCAACCAATGGCGCAACCGACGATGTCATGATTCGCCTGCCCGCCAAGTTTCGCCAAGCCAGCTGTGGCGGTGACGGCCAATATTCAAAAGACGCCTATCTGGCAAACCTCTCCATACTGGAAATGGCTATTAAGGATCTACACGATATTTCGACCCAGGACATCGACGAGCGGGCCTTTTGCGTCGATCTAAACGGTGACGAAGAACTCAGCGTCGTCAACCGTATCAAACGCCCTGAGCACTACGTGGGTGACGCCGCTGATGAAGTGGTAGCAACCATGCTATATCCCCTGGGCACGGAATTTCTGCACAGTGTGCGCTATGTCGGTATCAACGAAGGCGGCGAGATCACCGTGCCTCCTCGTATGAAAGAGCTGCGCTACATGAATAAGTTTGTGTTCTATCCACCAGAGCACCTGGTATCGATGTACGGCAATGAGCGCCAGGAGAAAGTCGATGAGTTGATTCCCAAATATATCAACCGCGGAGACAAGGGAACCGATAACAGCTTTGGCTGGATGATGCTCGGCTTTATCGAAGATGAGCAAGGCAGCCTGCGGATGCAAAGTGAGGAAGAGAACTTATTTTGCATGGGCTGCCACACAACCGTTGGCACCACCATTGACCAAACTTTCGCCTTTGCTCGCAAGGTGACTGGCAGTAAGGGTTGGTCCTATATCAACCTGAAAGGTATGCAAGACGCACCTTACGTTGGCCAAGAAAAGATCGATGGCGAAGTGATCGGAGAAATCGCTGACTACCTGGCAACAGTGGGCGGCGGCAATGAGTTCCGAGAAAACGCCGAAATTCGCCAACGCTTTCTCAATGAAGATGGCAGCTTAAATACCGCTGCGCTGGCCGGCAAAGATGTCTATCAACTTATTACGCCCTCCCTGCGCCGAGCACTGGACTTGAATAAAGCCTATATGACGATTGTTGCCGACCAAGACTTTGTGCATGGGCGCGACCCCAATATTGCGCCGGCGGTGAATGTCTACCGGGAGATCGACCCTGAAACAGCCAGCGTGTTACCCGCCGACAAAGTGCGGCATTGGGACCTGCGCCTGAACTGGCAAGCGGAGCAAGCGGCCCCTTAGCCGCTGGGATTACCCCCTAAGCAGCCCTATACTTCGGTGCTATCTACCGGCTGCTCAGGGGGCGCTATGCGCTTGTATCTTCGATTTGGGTTACTTCTCGGCGTTATTGCGGGTGTTGGCTGTAGCAAAACACCGCCACCCCTGCACCTCTCATCACCGTTGTTAGAAAATACGCTAACTAACCCCTGGTATCAGCAAGCGCAGGGCCAGCTCCTCGACAAAACAGCCTATGCCCAGGCTCACCGCAACGCCAAAAATATTATCCTGTTTGTCGGCGATGGTATGGGGGTTTCCACTATTACCGCCGCCCGTATTCTCGACGGCCAACAGAAGGGAATGCCCGGGGAGGAAAACAACCTGAGCTTTGACCGTTTTCCTTTCAGCGGCCTGGTAAAAACCTACAATGTGGATGCTCAAACCCCAGATTCAGCCGGCACCATGACCGCGATAATCTCGGGTGTTAAAACCAATATTGGTTTGCTAGGCGTTGACGAAAATACTCGCCGCGGCGATTGCAGCAGCGCTACGGGAAAAGCGCTAGTTAGCCTGCTCGAACTCGCAGAAATTGCCGGCAAGGCCACAGGCCTGGTGTCCACCGCACGTGTCACCCACGCCACCCCCGCGGCGACGTATGCCAAATCGGCTGATCGTAACTGGGAAGACAACAGCACCTTGCCACAACAGGCAATTTCAGCTGGCTGTGAGGATATTGCCAGTCAACTAATCGGCTTTGAAAAAAGCCTGGAGGCCCGCTTCGCCAATGTGGATGTTGACGGCATTGACGTCGTTATGGGCGGCGGGCGACGGCATTTTTTACCCGCCAGTGATGGGGGCCAGCGCACTGACGGGCGCAATTTACTCGCTGAGTGGCAGCAGCAATACCCAGCAGCACGCTACCTCGATAGTAAAGCAGCGCTGAATGCACTCGACTTAGCGGCCACAGAAAAACTGTTCGCGCTTTTCAGTGGCTCACACATGCAGTATGAGCTAGAACGCCGCGACGAACCTGACAACGAGCCATCGCTAAGGGAAATGACCGAAGCGGCCCTCGCGTTACTCAGCAAAAATGAACAGGGCTTTTTCCTTATGGTTGAAGCGGGACGCATCGACCACGGCCACCACGCTGGCAATGCCAGTAAGGCCTTGCATGACACCATTGCTTTATCTGAGGCGGTGGCACTTGCCGTAGAGCAAACCAGCCCCGAGGACACCCTCATTGTCGTCACAGCGGATCACAGCCATGTTTTCACGATTGCAGGCTATCCTCGGCGGGGCAACCCGATACTGGGTAAGGTAGTCAGCGTGGGCAGCAATACTCCAAGCACCGCGGCAGATGGCCTGCCCTACACAACCCTGGCTTATGCCAACGGCCCCGGCTCTGAGTATTTCAGCGCCCAAGAGCAGACGGCGGCTGGCAGTCGCCGCGATCTGCACGGCGTTGACACCCAGGACAGAGGGTTTCAACAGGACGCTCTCGTTCCTCTCAGTAGTGAAACCCACGGCGGCGAGGATGTTGCTGTCTACGCCATTGGCCCCGGTGCAGCGCTGCTATCGGGCACAAATGAGCAGAATTTTCTCTTCCATGTAATGGCCTATGCCAGCGGCCTATTGCCACAACCAGCGTACGTGGAATAGCCAGTCCCTAAGGAACCAAAGGCTCGCTGAGCCAGTCGCCATTGAGCCGCCGATACAGGCGGCGCTGATGTACACCATCCGCTGCTGCGCACCAGGACTCCAGATAGTCCACTGCCAGAACCACTCCCCGCGCGTTACCGACAAAGGGGATATCGGTGCCAGCAAAGCGTTGTCGCAAGCCATCGAGCTCCTCTCGCAGCTGCGCAGCTGAGGTTAGCGTCGAGCTTTGCGGGAGGCGCTGGTACAGGTGATCCAACAGTTTTGCCGCATCGGGTTTATTCTGCCAATGCTCAAGCATCTCGTCCTCACCCAGCACCTGCCATGTACCGCGCAGGCGGTATTGGCGCATTTGCGAAGGCCAGAACAGCAATACCTCGCTGCCACCTGCCATCAGCACCGGCCACTTTGGCGAGCTATCGTTGATAAAAATCATTGGCCCTAAAGTGGTGATATCACGCAGTACCACCGTTCTTGTGCTCGCCTGCTGACCATCTACCGTCGCCACACTGCAATAACGTGCCGCCGTATCACTTTCAGCCAGGGCTAGGCGGTAATCGTGGATGAGTGACTCTAGGGGGCATTGCATACCAGCTCCTGATTTGTCATAGAACGACGCGTTGGGTTTATTGACTTTCCAGCCAGTTGATATACTGTATATGCATACAGCATATAGATTCGCGCCATGTCCAATGCCTAGTAAAACACTTGAACAACTTATCAACCGACAGCAGCTGTGGCCAGCCAAACAACGTCGCCGCCACACAGTAGGCGGCCAGAGTAACGCGACGGGCTTTGCTCCCCTAGACCGAGCCTTACACCAAGGCGGCTGGCCGAGCAGCGGCAGCAGTGAATTTTTGTGTGATACCCCTGGGGTCGGCGAGCTGGAATTGGTCATGCCTACGCTGAGCCAGCTCAATCGCGACCGCCCCATTGCCTGGTTAAACCCGCCTTATCTCCCCTTTGCTCCTGGGCTTGCTCAGCACGGCCTGGCTGCACGACAGCAGTGGCTGATTCATGCCCATCGTCAACACCAGCTTTGGGCCGCCGAAGAGGCCTTGCGCAGCGGGGTCTTTTGCGCGCTACTCAGCTGGTCGGCAAATTGTTCGCCGAATGACAAGCAGCTACGGCGATTACATTTGGCAGCACGTGAAGGTCACTGCTGGCACCTTCACTTCCGCCCAAGCCGCTGCCAACCACAAGCCTCGCCTGCCCCGCTGCGCGTACAGGTCGAAGGGGGGCCTCGAGACATTAAGTTGGTCATTCTTAAACAATACGGTGGTCATGCCGGTCAGCAACTCACACTGCCGCGAAATAAACAGCTAACTGAAGCCCAGCGCCCTGTTAATGAGTGGCCAACAAACACCAACCCGCGGCGGCGCCTTGCGGTCAATCTCCATGTCGCTGGACGTCCGTCAGCATCCTCTAGCCACCCAGTAATACGGTCATAATCCATGCTGTATGTGTGCCTACGGTTCCCACTACTGGGTTTGGAGGCCTTGCCCGGTGCACCGCTGAGCGAGCCCTGCGCCCTGATTGCACAGCAACAGGTGTCACTGGTGAACGCCGCTAGCAGGCTCGCGGGCGTTACCGAGGGAATGTCGTTAACCACTGCTTTAGCGCTTTGCCCCTCGCTCTACTGCCAACCGCAGCAGAGCGAGTGCGAACAGGCCCACTGGCAGCGCCTGGCTCTTTGGGCCTATCGCTTCAGCGACGACATCAGTCTATCGCCGCCCAACGCACTCTTATTGGAGGTGAGCCGCTCGCTCAAGCTATTTGGCAACTTGCAGCGTTTGTATCGCGCCCTGCTTTCAGCCTATCGAAAACGCGGCTTACAGTTAAATATTGGCCTGGGCAATACCCCTTTGGCAGCAGAACTCTTAAGCTTGCAAGGCATTCGCCCCGCTCATCTAGTAAATGCCGAGGGCGAGCTCAAACGCGATGCACTAAAACGCGCACTGGCGTCACTACCCTGCCGCCAGCTCCCGCTGCCAAGCGCCCAATTAGAAGCGCTGCACAATATGGGCCTGAGGCGACTAGGGGATGTTCTTAACCTGCCGCGCAAGCAACTGTTGAGCAGCTTCGACCCGGTTATGGCCGACTTTGTCGCCCGCCTAACTGGGCGCAAGCAGGACCCAAGACAGCGCTACCAACCCGCTGACGTTTTTGTCAGTGAACGTCAGTTTGATGGCGGCTTATTTCAGAGTGACCAGCTGCGCTTTCCGATGTCTGCCATGCTCAAAGAGCTAGAGGTCTATTTACGTCTGCGCCAGTGCTTAAACCGTGACCTGCACTGGACCTTCCACTATCTAAGCGGCGAACGCCAGCACTGGAAAACGCCGGTTAATCACCGCCACTTTCATCGCAAAAACCTTCTCGAACTCATTGCTCTGCAGCTGGAAGGGTTTACCTTAGCTGGCGCTGTAGAAGGCATTACTTTGGAATGCAGAGAGTTTGTCAGCCTGGAAGCCACCAAACAGCAACTTTTTGACGAGCATAGAGAAGCCACCGAGCAGGGTGACGCCCAACTTCGCCTAATCAATAGCTTGCAGCTGCGCCTAGGTGACAACGCGCTTCAGCAGTTGAAGATAGACGACCGAGTGTTACCGGAACAACAAGGCGTTGCGTGCCCCGTAAGCGACTATAACTGCGAACACCGTGACCACGAGGCAAGCAGTGAAGCGCTCAGACCCAGTTTGCTGTTGCCGACGCCTCTGCCGCTTCAACGCACTACCACCGGATTGGTCTGGCAGGGCCCCCTTGAAATACTTCAGGGCCCGGAGCGCCTGGATAGTAATTGGTGGCAGCAACGCCAGGTTCGCGACTACTACATTGCCCGACACAACGACCACGGCCTGTGCTGGCTATTTAAAGACTGCCTCAGTCAGCAGTGGTACCTGCACGGCTTTTTTTCCTGAAAGCGCCATGGCCACACTGCTGAACTGTCAGAGTAACTTCAGTTTCTTACGCGCGGCATCCCACCCGGAGGAGCTGGTTGCCCAAGCCGAGACGAATGGCTACAAAGCAATCGCCCTGTGTGACGAAGCTTCTCTGGCGGGAATAGTGCGGGCCTGGCAAGCGGCCAAAGACGCAAATATCAAGCTGATATGCGGCGCACGCTTCCAGTTTCAAGAAGGATTCCAACTGCTACTCGTCGCGCCCTGTCGGCAAGCTTACAGCGAGCTATGCTCACTCATCAGTTACAGCCGTTTGCATAGCGCCAAAGGCGATTATTCCCTGAGCATGGAGGCGCTTCAGCGCTTTAACCGGCACCTACTCGCGATCTATCTTCCTGAAAGTAAATGTGACGCAACTGGGTTGAAGGATTTAAAGGCCTTGTTCCCAGCTCGCCTGTGGCTGGGTGTCGCACTGCACTGCACTGCCCAACAGGAAGCGTATTACCTCAAACACTATAACCTGGCGTGCCGCTACCAACTTCCGCTTGTGGCCACACCCCATATTTTGATGCACTGCCGCAGCCGCCACCCCCTATTCGATGTGCTTCGCGCTATTCACCTGCATTCAACCGTTGACCAACTCGGCCGAAACACCTTGATGAATAGCGAATACTATATAAAACCTAGGGAGCTATTATCGCGCGACTACCCTCAGGCCCTGTTAGACGAAAGCGACAAACTTGCCGCTCGCTGTCAGTTTGACTTGGAAGAAGTAAAGTATCAATACCCCGCCGAGCTGGTGCCCAAGGAAAAAAGTGCCACAGCATTTTTGCGTGAGCTGACCCAAATGGGCGCCGAGAAACGCTGGCCGCAAGGTGTTCCAGACGATGTTCAGAGCAGCATTGATAAAGAGCTAAGCCTCATTGCTGAGCTACGCTATGAGCACTATTTCCTCACTGTCTACGACATCGTCCAATTTGCCCGCAGCCAGGGCATCCTCTGCCAGGGCCGGGGCTCGGCAGCAAACTCAGCAGTGTGTTTTTGCTTATTCATCACGGAAGTCGACCCAAGCCGGAGCGAACTGCTATTTGAACGCTTTATCTCTCGGGAGCGCGATGAACCTCCGGATATCGATGTCGATTTCGAACACGAGCGCCGAGAGGAAGTGATTCAATACATCTATCGCAAGTATGGTCGCAGCCATGCTTCTTTAGCTGCCACCGTTATTAGCTACCGGCGCCGAAGCGCTGTGCGCGATGTGGGCAAGGCACTGGGCTTGGACAACCAGCTCATCAACCAACTCAGTAAAAATATGGCGTGGTGGGACAACCAAAGCAGCTTAGCCCTGCGCCTCAGTGAACTGGGTATAAGCACATCGGATCATCGCGGCCAGCAATTCATCGATGCGGTCAATGCCCTTATCGGATTCCCCCGGCATTTGTCTCAACACGTTGGCGGCTTTGTTATCAGTCGTGAGCCGATCAATACCTTGGTGCCCCAGGAAAATGCCGCCATGCCCGAGCGCACCATTATTCAATGGGACAAGTCCGACCTGGAAGCCTTGGGCATGTTGAAAATTGATATCTTGGCCTTAGGAATGCTAAGCGCCTTGCGCCGAAGCCTGCGGTATATCAGTGATGCCGCGGGCACAGATATCAGGCTAAGTGATATCCCTGCAGAAGATGCAGAGACTTATGCCATGCTCAAAAGCGCAGACAGCATTGGGGTCTTTCAGATTGAGTCCCGGGCACAGATGACCATGCTTCCCCGCCTTCAACCTAACTGCTTCTACGATTTAGTGATTCAAATAGCGATCGTACGTCCTGGCCCCATCCAGGGCGGTATGGTGCACCCCTTCCTTCGTCGTCGGCAGGGTTTAGAAGCCGAGCACTACGCAAACAAGGAGATTGAAAAAGTACTCAAGCGCACTCTCGGGGTGCCCATATTCCAGGAGCAAGTGATTCAACTTGCCATGGTCGCCGCCGGCTTTAGCGGCGGTGAAGCCGACCAATTACGGCGGGCAATGGCCAGCTGGGGGAAGAATGGCGACTTAGCGGGTTTTAAAGATAAATTGGTGAATGGCATGCTTGAGCGCGGCTACGACCTCGACTTTGCAGAGCGCTTATTCAGCCAAATGAAAGGGTTTGGTGCCTACGGTTTTCCAGAGTCACATTCAGCGAGCTTTGCTCTCCTCGCCTACGCCTCGGCCTGGATCAAATGTCACCATCCTGCCGCCTTTTACTGCGGCTTACTCAATAGCCAGCCGATGGGCTTCTATTCTGTTTCTCAGCTTTGTCAGGACGCTCAGCGGCACGACGTAGCCATTCTCCCAGTCTCTGCCTGCCACAGTGACTGGGAACACCGTGTGGTGTTTAAACAAGAAAGCTCTGCAATTCGCCTCGGCTTGCGAACCATCAAAGGCCTATCATATGAAAGCGCACAAGCACTTTGCCAGCTACGCCAGCAACAAGCGTTTACCTCAGTGGAGAGCTGCCTTCAGCGACTTCGCAGTGAGGGGAATTTCAGTACAAGCCAGCTCAACCTACTTGCGCGCAGCGATGTGTTTCACGACTTCGAAATAGATCGCTACCGCAGCTATTGGTACATACAGCAGCACCGCGGTAGCGGCCAGCTAGTCAACACCCACAATACTGAAGCACCCGCTACCCTACCGATACCCTCGGAGAAGGAGAACATTCAACATGACTATGCCTACAACTCACTAAGCCTCCGTCGCCACCCTATGGCGTGGCTACGCAGTGAAGGGTATTGCGAACACTATCAGCAAGCGGCTCTCCTGAGCGATATTAAAGATGGCCAATGGCTGACCGTTGCGGGCATCGTCAGTTGCCGGCAACGCCCCGGTAGTGCTTCTGGCGTACTGTTTATGACACTCGAAGATGACACCGGGAACATCAATGTCATTGTGTGGCCAGCGAAACAAGCGGAAAACCGGCAGGCCATCCTGTCGGCGCGAATACTGGAAGTGACGGGTGAAATACAGCACAGTGACCAGCAGACAGGTAGTAGAGTGACGCACATCATCGCACACACCCTGCGTGATATCGGCGCGCTCTTCCCGCTACATGTGGACTCTCACGACTTCCATTAAGGCCTTATTCGGTAAGTACAATTCCCAGTTAAAGCCTTGCGGGACAAGCACTAAGCTCGAATGACACCGTGGCAACCCTATTGATTGTATGATCTGAATTCGATGCCAAAACCCGATGCTGTTACAGATTTGCTAAATCGTAGCAAGGCCATTCTAGAAACGATGGTCGACGGCGTTATAACGATTAATAATCAAGGACTTATCGATACCGTAAACCCTGCTGCAGAGCGGATATTTGGCTATCAAAGCCAAGAATTAATTGGCCGCAATGTCAGTATGTTGATGCCGAGCCCCTACCGTGAAGAACACGATGGTTACATTCACAGTTACCTGACCACCGGCACCAAAAAGGTCATTGATATCGGTCGAGAAGTACGCGGCCAACGCAAGAACGGCGATGTTTTCCCGATGGAGCTCGCCGTCAGCGAGATGCTGATCAAGGGCGAACGAATGTTTACCGGCATCGTTCGCGACATTTCAGAACGCAAGGACACAGAAGAAAAACTGCGTGAGGCGATGCGGCGTGTTCATGAGCAGCGTATCAAAGACGAATTCATCTCGACAGTCAGCCACGAACTACGCACGCCCCTGACGTCGATCAAGGCTTCTCTGGACATTCTCAAGTCAGGCGCGTTGACCAATGATCCTGAAAAAAGTGAAGCACTCATAGATATCGCCCAAAAAAATAGCGAGCGCCTGCTTTTACTTATTAACGACATCCTCGATATCTCTAAAATCGAGTCGGAGAAGATGCAATATCGCATCACCCGCATCCCGCTAAGATCCTTTTTGGAAACCGCTATCAGTGACAATCGTGTTTACGGTGACAAATACCAGGTGCGCTATGTGCTGGGCGAGTGCCCCGACCACCTGAGTATCGATGTCGACCCTGACCGAATGATGCAAGTAATGAGCAACCTATTGTCTAACGCTGCGAAATTCTCACCGTTGAACACCGAAGTGTATGTCTCAGCAGAAGAGACTGAACACGGCATAAGAATCGTCGTGAAAGACCAAGGTAAAGGTATACCCGAGGAGTTCCAACCTCATATTTTTGAAAAGTTTACCCAAGCGGATAGCTCCAACCAACGCGCTATCGGTGGTACTGGTTTGGGGTTGCATATATCTAAAGCGATTGTCGAGCACCATGAAGGGGAACTCAGCTTCAATTCCAGTGTAAAAAACGGCACAGAGTTTTATATCGACTTGCGTAAAAAGGACCGGACAGGGGCTTAAAATGTCACACAATGAAAGCCTAGAACGCGTACTTTATATTGAAGACGAAGAGGACATTCGAATCGTCGCCGATATCGCCTTAAAAACGATAGGCGGCCTCGACACTCGCTGCTGTGCAAGCGGACCAGAAGGCCTCGCTACACTGGAAACATTCCCGGCCCAGCTAATACTATTGGATGTCATGATGCCCGGTATGGACGGCCCCAGTGTACTGTCAGAAATTCGCAATAACGAGCAATATCAAAACACACCTATCGTATTTATCACCGCGAAGGTGCAAGCTGACGAAGTCGACCAGCTACTCAGCTTGGGCGCAAATGCAGTGATTAGTAAGCCCTTTGAGCCAATGGATATGGCGCAAAAATTGAAGGATATATGGGAGGATTTTCACCGTGCCTAACCCATCACACCAAGATATAAATGAAGAGTTGCGGCAACTACAACGCGACTACATTAAAAAACTACCCGGGCGAGTAACGCAATTGGTTGAGGCCTGGACGAGTAACTTGGCTCAACCGAAGGAAGAGACATTACAAGATATCTATCGCCAAGCCCATACGATTGCCGGAACATCTGGGGTACTGGGAATAGATGAAGTCAGCCAAGCGGCACGCGCTATAGAGCAGGTAATCAAAGAACGAGAAAGTAACGACTCATTGAGTGCAGAGGAGACCAGTGCTGCCCAGCACTCTATCGATATTCTTCGTGAACTCTCTACAAGTAGTGAAATTAAAATCCGCGAAATTAACCTACAGCGTCGCTAGGTAAAGTTAGCGATTTATCCGTCTGTGCCCCCCTAATTCTTTCTATCCCGCCTTTTATCCGAGCTATTTATCGAAACGCAGGACTCTGTATAGCGCCTTGTTTTTAACAACCTGGCGAGGGCCTGCCCCGCGAGCGTAGCGAGTGCTTTGGCCATGACCTACTTTGACCAGAGGCGGCGCCTCTGGCCCTTCGGGCGCCTCCACTGCGTTGCGGCGTCCAACGCGGTTCCTGCGGAACATCGCGTTGTCACATGGGCCCAATATTTAGTGGCAGAAGTTCCTCGCATCCTAAATAAAAAACCCCGGACAGCTAATGCTGACCGGGGTGTTTTA
>NZ_CAXGPO010000050.1:0-17440 GCF_964011655.1 uncultured Spongiibacter sp.
ATCAAGACGACGCACAGCAAGCACTGGATGCGAAAGCACCCCAACCTATTTAAGGATATGACCGTGACTCGCCCTGAGCAGGCTTATGTCAGCGACATTACGTATGTGGAGTCTGATGAGGGTGTTCATTATTTATCTTTGGTGACAGATGCTTACAGTAGAAAGATCGTTGGTCATCAACTAAGTCGCGACATGAGTGCTGAGCAGGTGGTCAACGCTCTGAAGCATGCTGGGGACTCCCGGCTAAGCTATCGGCCACTAATTCATCACTCTGATCGGGGGCTGCAATATTGCTCTGCGATCTATCAGGATGAGTTGCGCCAGCAAGCGATTACCCCGTCGATGACTGACGGTTATGATTGTTATCAGAATGCCTTGGCGGAGAGGATCAACGGGATATTGAAACAGGAGTTTCTCGTATCGAGATGCCGCAGCTTCGAGGAACTCAAACGAGTAATCGCCGAGTCTGTAGAGATATACAATACATTACGGCCGCACCTGAGCCTGGGACTTAAAACACCCGAAGAAGTGCATAAAAAAGCCGCCTCCTATACGGAAGCGGCTCCATGAAACCTGACAACCTATGCCAGGACGGGACACGCCACTGTTAGGGATCGTAGTCCAAAATCGGTGACAGCCAGCGTTCCATTGTCGCCATTTCCATCCCTTTTCGCTTCGCGATGTCGGCCACCTGGTCCTTGCCCACACGCCCCACGGCAAAGTAGCGTGACTCCGGGTGGGAGTAGTAGAAACCACTCACGGCGGCCGCAGGGAACATCGCCAAGTGTTCTGTCAAACTAATGCCCGTGTTCTCGGTGGCATTGAGTAATGTAAACAGTGTTTCCTTTTCTGTATGGTCGGGGCAAGCCGGATAGCCGGGAGCAGGGCGTATGCCGCGGTAGGCTTCCTTAATCAGCGCCTCGTTGTCCAGGTCTTCCTCTGGGGCGTAAGGCCAAAACTCCTTGCGAACACGCAGATGCATGTGTTCGGCAAACGATTCTGCCAGGCGATCAGCTAGCGCTTTCACCATAATGGCACTGTAATCGTCATTGGCATCCTCGTAACGCTTCGCTAGCTCTTCCGCGCCGATTCCTGTGGTCACCGCAAAGCCGCCCACGTAGTCTTCGACATCGCTACCCTCGGGTGCAATGTAGTCGGCCAGGCTCATTTGCGGTTTATTGTCCGCTTTTTGGGCCTGTTGGCGCAGGTGATGGAGCAGGGCGATTTCTTCGCCCTGCTCGTTAAACACGGCAATATCATCGCTGCCGCGACGCTTGGCGGGCCAAAAACCAATCACGGCGTTGGCCTTGATGTGCTTCTCGTTAATTAATTTATCGAGCATTTTCTGCGCGTCGTTGTATAGATTTTGCGCAGCCTCGCCGACTTTCTCGTCGTTGAGAATTTTTGGATACTTGCCCGCCAGTCCCCAGGAGATGAAAAACGGCGTCCAGTCGATGGTCTCGCGCAAGGCTTCCAGTGGGTAGTCTTCAAAGACTTTGGTGCCGGTAAAGCTGGGTTTGGGCGGCTGATAGTCACTCCAATCGAAAGGCAGGGCGCGCTCGCAGGCCGCCGAATAGTCCAGCAGTCGGGTTTTCTGGGCATTGCCTGCGCGGCGTGCGCGAATGCGCTCGTATTCATCACGGCGGTCAGCGACGAACTGCGCCTTCAGGTCCTGGCTTATCAGCTGGGTGGCAACGGCGACGCTGCGGGAGGCATCCGGCACGTAGACAGTGACATCATTTTGATACTTCGGCTCAATTTTTACCGCGGTATGCGCCTTCGATGTTGTGGCACCGCCGATCATCAGTGGTACTTGGTAATCCAAGCGTTGCATCTCACTCGCCACGTGGACCATCTCGTCAAGTGAGGGTGTGATCAGCCCGCTAAGGCCGATAATGTCTACCTCTTCGGCTTTCGCCGTTTCCAAGATCTTATCGGCCGAGACCATAACGCCCAGGTCGATTACCTCAAAGTTATTACACTGTAGAACAACGCCAACAATGTTTTTGCCAATGTCGTGAACATCGCCTTTCACCGTCGCCATTAGCACTTTGCCGTTGGCCTTGGCGCCGACCTCTTTGCCAGCTTCAATAAAGGGGTTTAGGTAGGCAACGGCCTGTTTCATCACCCGGGCAGATTTTACAACCTGGGGCAGGAACATCTTGCCATCGCCGAATAGATCACCAACAACGTTCATGCCGTCCATCAACGGGCCTTCAATCACGTCGATGGGTTTTGCCGCTTCTTGTCTTGCGGCCTCGGCATCCTCTTCGATAAACGTGGTGATTCCTTTTACCAAAGAGTGCTCTATACGCTTGGCGACCGGCCATTCACGCCAGCTAAGGTCTTCCTGCTGGGCCATGCCCTTGCCGTCACCGCGGTATTTCTCGGCGATATCGAGCAGCCGCTCGGTGCTGTCGTCGCGGCGATTCAAGATGACGTCTTCCACCGCGTCGCGCAGCTCGTCTGGCAGGTCGTCGTAGATGGCGAGCTGACCCGCGTTAACGATACCCATGTCCATACCGGCTTTGATCGCATGGTAGAGAAACACCGAGTGAATCGCCTCGCGCACCGGGTTGTTGCCGCGGAACGAAAACGACACGTTGGAAACACCGCCAGAAACCATGGCGCCGGGGAGTTTGGCTTTGATATAGGCGGTGGCTTCAATAAAGTCGACGGCGTAGTTGTTGTGCTCGTCGATACCGGTGGCTACCGCAAAAATATTGGGGTCGAAAATAATATCTTCCGCGGGGAAGCCGATCTCATCGACCAAAATATCGTAGGAGCGCTTACAGATTTCTGCTTTGCGCTTAAAGGTATCTGCCTGGCCGTCTTCGTCAAAGGCCATCACCACCACGGCGGCGCCAAACTTCATGCACTGGCGAGCGCGATCGCGAAATTCCTCTTCACCTTCTTTTAGTGAGATCGAATTGACCACGGGTTTTCCCTGAATGCACTTCAGGCCAGCCTCGATAATCTCCCACTTAGACGAGTCCACCATGATGGGCACGCGCGAGATATCGGGTTCAGAGGCAATCAAGTTGAGGAAGGTCACCATTGCCGACTGGGCGTCGAGCATGCCTTCATCCATATTGATGTCGATGATCTGCGCGCCATTTTCCACTTGCTGGCGAGCAACAGATAGCGCTTCGTCGTAATTACCTTCCAAAATCAGCCGCTTGAAGATCGCCGAACCCGTTACATTGCAGCGTTCACCGACGTTGACGAACAGGCTGTCGGCGGTGATGTTGAAGGGCTCCAGGCCAGATAGGCGACATGCGGGCGCTCGCTCGGGCAGCGCTCGGGGAGCGACACCTTCCACGGCGCGTGCGATTGCTTCGATATGGGCTGGGGTCGTGCCGCAGCAACCGCCCACTAGATTCAGGTAGCCGCGCTGTGCAAATTCGCGCAGCTCGCCGTGCATATCATCGGGGGTTTCGTCGTACTCGCCGAATTCATTAGGCAAGCCAGCATTAAAGTGGCCGCTAAAATAGCAGTCTGCCGCGTCGGCGAGCTCTTCAACAAAGGGGCGAATTTCGCTGAATCGACGGCCACAGTTGGTGCCAACGATCAGCGGCTTGGCGTGGGCAATACTATTCCAGAACGCCGTCGGGGTTTGGCCGGAAAGGGTGCGCCCACTGGTGTCGGGAAACGTTACCGATATCATGATCGGTAGCTCAATATTGTGGTCTTCAAAATACTGCAGCACCGCGTATACAGCGGCCTTGGCGTTCAGGCTGTCGAAGATGGTCTCGATTAGCAGCAGATCCGCGCCACCGGTCACCAGACCGCGGGTGGCGGCATAGTAGTCGCTGACCAGCTTGTCGAAATTGATATTGCGCGCGCCCGGGTCATTTACATCGGGAGAAATAGACGCGGTCCGCGGGGTGGGGCCGATAACACCGGCCACAAACCGGGGTTTATCCGGGTTGCGGGCCGTTTCGGCGTCAGCCACCTCTCGGGCAAGCCGGGCGCCTACAACATTGAGCTCTTCGGCGATCTCGCCCAATTCATAGTCATCCTGCGCGACCATGGTGGAGTTAAAGGTATTGGTCTCGATGATATCGGCACCAACATCCAAAAACGCCTGATGAATATCGCGAATCAGCTGAGGCTGGGTCAGTGTTAGTAGATCATTATTGCCACGCACGTCCTTGTGGTAATCGGCAAAGCGTTCGCCTCGGTAAGCAGATTCTTCCAGCTTGTACTGTTGAATCATGCTGCCCATGGCCCCATCTATTACCAGTATGCGGTCTTTGATGGCAGCTTTTAGTAGATCGGCGCGGGCAGTAGAGTGAGTCATGTAGGTCCTGATGCTGTTTTACGTGGGGCAAGTAGCCGTTCATAGGCTGTGGCCGGAATGGCCTTCGTGCTAAACTGCGCAATTCTATCAGATTGTCAGCTTGGCATAGAAATTTCATCTCACTGCCGCTTACGATCCGTCCGGAGTCCATACGAGGTACATATGACGACAGAGCAAGCCGAGGTCAAATTAACCATCACCGAGTCCGCGCAGGGCTACCTGGCTGAACTGCTTTCCAAACAAGACGACGTGATCGGTGTTCGTGTGTTTATTACGCAACCGGGCACGCCAAAGGCGGAAACCTGCATTGCTTATTGTCGCGATGACGACGCGAAAGATGACGATATCGTCATTGATTACAGCGGTTTCAAGGCCTATTTCGAGGGTCGCAGCGTGCCATTTTTGGAAGATGCGCTGATCGACTATTCGAAAGATCGCATGGGTGGTCAGCTAACGATCAAGGCGCCCAACGCTCGTCTGCCAAAGGTCAGTGCCGACAGCCCCCTGGAAGATCGCATCAATTATGTGTTGTACAACGAGGTTAACCCCTCACTTGCTGCCCACGGCGGTGAGGTGTCGCTAGTTGAAATTACCGAAGACCATATTGCCATTTTGAAATTTGGCGGCGGTTGCCAGGGTTGCGGCATGGTCGATGTCACCCTCAAAGAGGGGGTTGAGAAAACCCTGGTTGAGCAGGTGCCCGAATTGAACGGCGTGCGGGATATGACCGACCACAGCAACACGGATAACGCCTACTTTAAATAAGCCTGCTTCCTCGCATTCCGCGCCGCCTGGCGGCGCCAGAAGGATTTGCCATGATTTCGCTTCCCTATACGCGCACCTGCATACAGGTGCGCTTTTCCGACTTAGACTTTCTCGGCCACGTGTCCAACAGCGTCTACGCGCAATATTTTGACTTGGCGCGCATCGATTTTTTTCGCGAGTTGGATAAAGTCTCCAAAGCGCCTCACAACGTGGTGGCGAGTGTGAAAATGGATATGCTGCGTGAAATTCGCTTCGACCACGAGGTTGTGGTCGATACCTGGTGCTCGCACGTTGGCAACAAAAGCATGACCATCGAACACCACATCTATGCCAATGGCGAATGTGCCACCACCTCGAGCAGTGTGATTGTCGGTTTTGATCGCGAGACGCGCAGCGCCATTGCGCTGCCAAGTGACTGGCAAGTCACTGATCCCAGTTTAATTCCTGCAAAACCGGCCTGATGGACGCGGCGTGCCCCTGCGGCAGTGATAGCAACTACGCGGATTGCTGTCAGCGCTATCACACTCATCAGGCCACCGCGAGCACGGCCGAGCAATTGATGCGCTCGCGCTACTGTGCATTCGTGGTGGGCGACAATCGCTACCTTCGCGATAGCTGGCACCCCGATTTTCGCCCGCAAGACCCACTTATTAGCGATGACACGCCCTGGCTAGGCCTGCGTATATTGGCTGCGCCAGCCCCACAGGCGGACGCGGCGACCGTCGAATTTGTGGCATTTTATAGTCAGCAGGGGCGCGTAGCGCAGTTGCATGAGCGCTCTCGGTTTATTCGTATGGACGGCAGGTGGTACTACACCGAAGGTGATCAACTGCCAGCTATCAAGCTTGCGCGCAACGACCGCTGCTGTTGTGGCAGTGGCCGCAAACAGAAACACTGCCATGCGGAATGCTAACTTGTGAAATCGCTGCGAATACTTTCCTATAACGTGCACAAAGGGTTCAGCGCCCGTAATCGGCGCTATTTGCTCGATGAAATTCGCGAAGGCATTCGCAGTGTAAACGCCGACATTGTCTTTCTACAGGAAGTTGTTGGCGAAAACCGCGACCACGCTAAACGCTGGGAAAATTGGGTGGACGCTGGCCAGTTTGAGTACCTGGCTGACAGCGTGTGGCCGCATTTTGCCTACGGCCGCAACGCGATCTATCAGCACGGTCATCACGGCAATGCCATCCTCAGCAAATACCCCATTGTTAACAGCGATAATGTCGATGTGTCAGTGATGAAGCGCTCCCAGCGCGGCTTACTGTTCGCGCAAATTACCCCCGGTGTTCAGCTGGTTTGTGCGCATATGGGCTTGTTGGCCTGGGAGCGACGCCGCCAATTCAAGCAATTGAAGCATCAGCTTATGGCGCGAGGTAGCGCTGCTGAGGGCTTGATTATCGCCGGAGATTTTAACGACTGGCAGTTGCGTCTGCACAAGCATTTCTATCGTGATCTGGATGTTCGGGAGGCGATGACGGAAATACAGGGGCGCCCCGCAAAGAGCTTCCCCGCACCGTATCCACTGTTACCGCTGGATCGCATTTACTACAAGGGCTTGGTATTGCGTGAGGCGAAGGTGCTGCGCGGAGAGCCGTGGCGGTCGCTGTCAGATCACTGCGCCCTCTATGCTGAATTTGCTTTACCCAATCGCTAAAAAAAGCCCCGGATAAACCGGGGCAAAGCCATAGATGGTGTAGAAGCACTTAGCTTTACGCCAAAAATATTCGGGTGGATCAACAAATAATAAAAAAGGCGCCAATTGGCGCCTTTTAATCATTCCGGTGGGGCTTTTAACCGCGCTTGCGGCCGGGGAGCACATCGCGAAGTTTATCGCGCATATCGCGCAGCGCAGCCTCAGTTTCCTCCCAGCCGATGCAGCCATCAGTGACTGATACGCCGTATTCGAGCTCAGAAAGGTCAGCCGGGATTTTTTGGTTGCCGGGCTTGAGGTTACTTTCGATCATCAAACCGACAATCGAGGTGTTACCTTCGATGATCTGGTTAGTGACATTCTCCATAACCAAAGGCTGGAGGCTCGGTTGCTTGTTGGAGTTTGCGTGGCTGCAATCCACCATGATATTGAGTGGGTATCCGGCTTTATCCAGGGCGGCTTCACACAATTTAATATGAACAGAGTCATAGTTAGGCCCGGCGCTACCGCCGCGCAATACCACATGGGCGTAACGGTTGCCGCGCGTGTGGATCACTGCCACCTGGCCTTCGCCGTTAATACCGAGAAAACGGTGGGGTTTTACCGCTGAGCCAATAGCGTTCATGGCAACGTCTAAGCCGCCGTCGGTGCCGTTCTTAAAGCCGACGGCAGAAGACAGGCCGCTGGCCATTTCGCGGTGAGTCTGCGACTCGGTTGTTCTCGCACCAATCGCCGACCAGGAAATGCAATCCTGCAAGTACTGAGGCGAAATAGGGTCCAGAGCTTCGGTTGAGGTCGGCAAGCCCAGCTCGGCAATATCGAGCAGCAATTTGCGGCCGATATGCAAACCCTCTTCAATTTTAAAGGTGTCGTTAAGGTAGGGGTCGTTGATCAAACCCTTCCAACCCACGGTAGTACGCGGTTTTTCAAAATACACGCGCATAACGATCACTAGCGTGTCTTGAAGCTCATCAGCCAGCGTTTTCAAGCGCTGAGCATAATCCATAGCCAGTTCGACATCGTGAATAGAGCAGGGGCCAACCACAATAAACATGCGGTGGTCTTTGCCGTCCAGGATATTGCGCACGGTTTCGCGACCGGCAGAGACAACGGCTTTGGCGCTGTCGCTCATTGGCAGGGCCGCCTTCAGGCGCGCAGGAGTAATCAGCACTTCCTGTGCTTCGACATTAAGGTTTTCGATGATGGTTTCTGACATGGCTTACCGGATTCTGTCCCGAATCAAAACGTTATAGAGCCTGATATTCTAACTGAAAAGCGTGCCAATAAAATATCAACTGGCGGTGAACATGGCTAAAATAGCGGCTTTTCGACGAATAATTGCAAGAGTGCCCTATGCCAACCGCTTTTCCATTGCTTTTCATGCTCGCGGTGTCAGCGCCTGTGGCGGCTGAGACGCCGACGGCACAGCCGCCCATAGAGCGTTGGTCGCCAGCGGTGCGCCCTGCCTCTGAGCCTGCGATCGCACAGTGGCCCTGCGACCGTCTCAGCGAGGTGAC
Source organism: uncultured Spongiibacter sp. (assembly GCF_964011655.1). Lineage (NCBI taxonomy): Bacteria > Pseudomonadati > Pseudomonadota > Gammaproteobacteria > Cellvibrionales > Spongiibacteraceae > Spongiibacter > uncultured Spongiibacter sp. The sequence continues at coordinate 8,240 of NZ_CAXGPO010000050.1, forward strand.
CGTTGTGAGTGATAAACAGCAGCGGCAATTGCGAGAGCGGAAAAAGCAATGCTTGCAACGCTACCAGCAATTTATTCCAGCGACGGGGCTGCGCTAGATGGCGACGATTTTCAAACCTTCGAAGCGCAATGCTCGCGCTAAACGCGCAACGCCTGCCGATAAGGGCGTGTTTGAGTTGCACATAGAACGTCTGGCCGATGACGGCAGAGGCATCGCCCATCATAACAACAAGGTGGTGTTCGTCCTGGGTGCACTGCCTGGCGAGCGTGTGCAGGCGCGCGTGCTCAAGCGCCACAAGCGCTTCGATGAAGCAGAGAGTGTCCAGCTGTTGGCGGCGTCCGGTCACCGTGTCACACCGCCGTGTTCGCAGTACGGTCAGTGCGGGGGGTGTCAGCTCCAGCATTTGGCATATCCCGAGCAAGTTGAGCATAAGCGTTTACGCCTGTCAGCGATCATTGATGAGTGCGTTGATATAGAGGTAATGGCTGGGCCGCCAGAGGCTTACCGCCACCGAGCGCGCTTGTCATACCGCGCGGGGCACCTGGGGTTCAAGGCAGCAGCAACCCACCATATTGTCGATACGGCAGCCTGTTCAGTGTTAGAGCCAGCGCTGAATGCGGCAATTGCTGCCGTTCGCGAGCCCTTGTTGCACGCGTTAAAACAGAGCCACCAGGCCGAATTGCTTTTTAGCCTGGGAGAGGGCGGCAGAGTCGGCTTGGCCGTTGAGGACAGTCGCCGCAGAAGCAGAGAGTGGAGCGAATCGTTAGCAAACGCCTTATTACCAGCGGTGCAGCTTTATCAGGTACGTAGTTCGGACGGAATCTGGGTAAATGATTGCGAGCCGCTTCGCTACAGCAGCTCGGTTTCCCATGCCTTGCACTTTACGCCGACTGACTTCACCCAGGCTAACCGCGAGCTGAATACGCAGCTGGTCGAGCGCAGTGTAGCCTGGTTGGACGCGCAGGCCGGAGAATTCGTCATTGATTATTTCTGCGGGCTGGGCAATTTCAGCTTCCCCCTTGCCCAGTCGGGCGCCTCCGTGCTCGCGGTCGACGCCGGCGAGGAGATGTTGGCGCGGGCGCGGCAGCGGACGCAGGAGCAGGCATTAGCCATAGAGTTTGCCTGCGCCGACCTGTTTGAGTCGGCGCAGATTCCGCTTCGCCAGGCCAGCGCCGCCTTATTGGACCCTCCAAGGGCGGGCGCCAGGGCAGTGTGCGAAGCCATTGCTGGCTCACTATCGATGCGCAGGGTGGTGTATGTGTCGTGTGACCCCGCTACCTTGGGCCGCGATCTCGCAATTTTGTGTGAGGCGGGCTTCGAGATAAAAAAAGCGGCGATGGTAGATATGTTCCCGCATACCCACCATATGGAGTCGCTGATTTTGCTGGAGCGCTAGGCCATTTTTGCAATAATGTCCTGCGCATAGCGCAGCACGCCGTCGCGTTTTTTCACCGGGTCGTCGGTATTGCCATGGTAGAACGGCCAGGGTTGAGTCAGGATGTGGGTAATGCCGTTGTCTTCGAGTTTGCGGTAGGCATCGGGGGTAAAGGCGTCTGACGGGGTCGCCATCACTGAGAACTGCTCGGGGTTGAATCCCTGCTCTTCACGGTAGCGGCGAATCAGTTTGACGGAGTCGATGATTTCGTCGCTGGTTTGTAAATCGCTCACCCAACCGTCGTGGTGGGCCGCGCGACGCATGGCCGCCTTACTGATGCCGCCCACCCAGATCGGCGGCAGCTCAGTGGGCGCCGGGTTCATTTCTAAACGGGGAAATTGGTAGAATTGTCCCTGGTAACTCACCATCTCACCGCTCCAGAGCAGCGGCAATATTTCCAGCATTTCATCGGCGCGTTTTCCGCGAGTATGAAAGTCCTGTTGCAACAGCCCGAATTCATCCTTAGACCAGCCGACACCGATCGCGGGAATGACGCGATTATCTGAAACGATAGCCGCGGTGCTAATTGCCTTGGCAACGAGAAATGGGTTGCGCATCGGCAGCACAAAAATATTGTTGGTGAATTTAAGATTTTTGGTCACCGCCGCCAGAGCGGCAATCATAACCCAGGGGTCTGGCCAATCGGTGAAAGGCTGCCAGCGGCGCTCGCCATCTTTTGTATAGGGATAGTCGTGACTCAATGTTTCGGGATTGACCACGTGGTCGGAAAACGACATGGCTTCCCAGCCGCTTTCATCGGCGGCGATGGCGAGTTCACGGAGTTCCTTCAAGGGGCAAAAAGACGAAGAGAGAACGAATTTCACAGTGGGTTCCTGCCGTATTTGATTATTATTTGGGGCGTGACACGCTAAAGTTGGTGCTGCTGACGAATGTGACTCAGTAAGGCGTCGATGGCGTTTTCCAGCGTACGTATGACATGGTCGAACTGTTCGGCGTTGTCATAAAACGGGTCAGGAATCTGGCTGTTACCGCCGTTGCTTTGATAGTGAAGCAGTAGGTTGATCTCCCCGTTAAAGTCCGCCGGTGCCCAGGCCTCAACATTGCTGAGATTTTTGCGGTCCATCACAATGACGTAGTGGCTGCGATGGTAGTCGTCATCGCATATTTGCCGGGCGATCTGTTGGGAAATATCGTAGCCCGCTTTCTCAGCGGCCTGAATTGAGCGTGGGTCGGGCGCCTTGCCAATGTTAAAGGCTGCGGTGCCACAGGAGTCCACTGAAATATGCTCGCTAAGCCCGGCCTCGGCAACTTTATATTCGAGAATACCCTGGGCCGCAGGCGAACGGCAGATATTCCCCAGGCAAACAAACACTACGTGAATAGACATAAACAGCTCAATAAATAACAGAACCGTCAAAGTAGCATGCTGTACCGGAGCGCAGCATCACCCATTTGGTGGGCCGCTACCCCTGCGTTTTCTGCGCTAGCAAAACGACAAACTTCGCGTCCGAACGAAGCACCTCGCAGTTGCCAAAGCGCTTCTTTAACAGTTTGTGGTAGTCAAGATGGCGGTTCCCCACAACGCAGAATTGGCCGCCTGGTGCCAAATGCGCATGGCTGTCTGAGAACATCTGGCGCGCGATGTGATCTCCCAGCTGCTGCTCTTGGTGGAACGGCGGGTTACAAACGATGGTGTCAAACGGGGCGCCGTCGTAACCGTGCATGCAATCGCGAGCATAAAACTGGGCAGCTGCGCCCGGCAGATTATCGCGTACATTGTGCCTGGCGCTGTCTATTGCCATATAGGATTCATCGAAAAAATGCAGCGCCGTCTCCGGCCAACGCTTTCCCGCCATAATGCCCAGCAGGCCATTGCCACAACCCAAGTCCGCCAGTGAGTATGGCGTGTGAAGGTCGCCCAATGCGTTGAGCAGCAAGCGGCTACCCCTGTCTAACTTGCCCCGGGAAAAAACGTTGGCGCGATTGTTGAGTGAAATGCCCAGTTCGCTGCTGTCTAGTGCTAGCGAGTCGTCGTCTACGGCCGCGCCGGGGCTGAGTGATTGCAGGTGTATCAGGCGGGCTTTTTTCCATGCCAGGCTGGCTGCAGCCTCGCCAATGCTTTCTGAAAACACCGCCATGCTTGAGCTGTCCAAGTACTTGGCCATGCAGGCGCCAATAAATACGTCGGGTGAGCGCAGCAGCTGAGCGATGTGCTGGAGCTGATAGCGCAGGTAACTGTGGTTGCGTGGCAAGCGATAGATAATGCGATCGAAGCTGCCTGTGGGTGCCTCGCAGCTGCTCAGCAGTGCGGGAGCATTGCGTTGGTTTGCCGCGCAATTTTCAAGGCATGCCCGGTGGGCAACCGCCGAGTCTGACCAAGAAATACACTCATAGTCCGACAGCGCGGCAGCGAGACAGCCAAAGGCGTCGTTTACGAGCAATAGGCGACTGCCCTTTGGCGGAGGGTTTTCGGCAAGGTAATTGAGCAGGTAGCGGTCGGCCGCATCCCAGGCCTGAAGTACTTCGTTGCGACGGCGGGGCCGGCGCTGCAGGGTGAGTTCGCCGAAAGGACTTTCCAGAGTGGTGGTGTTCAAAGGTTTAGCCGTCTTCGAGTAAAAGCTCGCGAAGCTGCTGACGTGCCAGCGCGTCCAGTTTTAGGCCATGCTCAAAGTAATCCGCCAAGCTGCCGTAGTGCTCATCGATCGCCTCAAAGGCGGCGTTAATAAACTGTGGCTGAACATGAAATAAGGTGCGAATTACCGCTTCGTCGGCGGTTAACATGTCCATTTGGGCAATCTGCTCGATCACCTGGTCGATGCGCTCCGCCGTGTAGTGATTGGTCGCCAGGTAGTCCTCCATTATCGTATCTTCGGGGACGTCCAGGGCGTGAAGCAGTAGCGCGGCGGCAAGGCCGGTTCGATCTTTTCCTGCGGTGCAGTGAAAGAGCTGGGGGTAGTGGTCCTGTTCCAAAAGGGAGTGCATCCACTGACGATAAACGGGTGTGTAGCGCACCACCATCTCGCGATTGGCGTCGACCAGAAAAGCCGCCATATCATCGGCGCTGACATCTTCCTGTTGCAGGCGCGCAGTGACCAGCTCAATTTGTGCCGCATCGACGGTAATGGGCATGGCATCGACCCGAACTGCGTAACCGGCGGCCAGTGCATGGGGTGCTGACAGGCGTTCTTCATCTGACCTAAAGTCGACGATCCGCTTTACCTCCAGCCTCTGCAAGTAACGCTGGTCCTCCTCGCTGAGTGAGGACAGCTTGTCGGTGCGATAAATCATGCCCCATTTAAGTTGCTGACCATCGCGATTTTTATAGCCGCCGAGGTCGCGAAAATTATGCGCTTGTTCAAAGGGCAATTTGCGAAGGCTGTGGCGTTCATGATGGGGCAACTGGCTGGGAATTGGCCGCTGCGCCGCAGTCAAGCCACGGTGTTGGGAGGCCAAGTGGAGGCTTTTTGCAATCTCGTCGTACTGACTCATTGGGCGGGTTTCTCGGCGGAGTGGGGTGACTGCCGGCTGGCGCGATATTCGCCGGGTGTCATGCCGGTCCATTTTTTAAAGGAGCGGTGAAAAGCACTGGGTTCATCGAAGCCCAATAGTGCTGACACGGCATTGATTTTCAGCTCCGGCTGATTGAGCCAACGCAGAGCGTGCTCCTTGCGTAGCTCGTCCTTGAATTGCTGATAGGTGGTTCCCAAATCTTTGAGCCGGCGGCGCAGGGTGCGCACAGACATATTCAGGTTCTCTGCCATTGTCACGACGCTGGGGAATTCGTGGCTGAGATCATTGCCGACGATGCGCTTCATTTGTGACAGCAGAGAGCTGTCGTCATCGTCTTGCGATACCAACAGATGGTAGGGGGCATCGCGAAGGAATTTGCGCAGTGATTCCTCCGTGTGAATCAACGGGCAGTCCAGGCAGTGCTCGGCCAATAAGAACGCGTTGTGTTCACGGCCGTAGTGAATTTCGCAGTTAAACAGGTGTTCAAAGTACTCGGGGTTGTCGGGTGCGCTGGCCTGCATGTGCACGGCAATCAACTCAAGCGGTTTACCGATAAGCCACTGGCAGAAGCGGCGCCAGATCGCCATGGTGTGTGCCATGGTGTAGCGCTGGTCAATGGTGTCATCACTTTCTGCCAGTTCCACGTCGCTGGGGAAGCGGTAAAAGGCGGTACCGTCGCCGAGGCGCTCCACTGGTCGGCGCGCCGCGCTGGGAACGTCGCTCAAGGTTCTGCAAAACACGATAAATTCGGCGGCGCGACGCAGTGCTTGTTCCAGTGTTTCACAGTGGATGATAAACAGTGACAGCATGCGAAAGCTGCCGGCCGGCGTTCGCTGACGAAGGCCCAATCCAAAGGACTCATCTTGCAGCAGCCACATAACGCGGCGATAAATCTGCGAGTAATACTGGGCGTCAATGGGCGAGTCCAGGTCCGCGCTGGGAGACAGCGGGTCTATCGGCAACTGTAGAGACCTGAGGAGTTCGGCACCGTTGTAGCCCTGCGCTTCGGCAACCTGCAGCATGCTGCGGGCATATTTCAGCGGCACGGGGTCTCTTTTAGCGTGGGGGTTGCTGCGCACGACGATTATCCGAGATCAGTTTTGCTGGCTAGTTTACGGTAAATCATCGGGAATTTCCCGCCAGAAGTGGCACGCAATTTCCCGGCCGTCGTGACGTTTTTCCAAACGCGGCGGCTGCGTAAGGCACTCGGCGCGTTGGTGGGGGCAGCGCCCGGCAAAGCGGCAGCCCTCGGGCATTGCCATAGGGGATGGCATATCGCCGCTTAGGGCAGCTTGGGGCAGCGTCGGGCTGGCCAATTGTGGCACTGCAGAAAGCAGGGCGCGGGTGTAGGGGTGAGCGGGGCGCTCGCACAGCGACTCGGCATCACCGATTTCTACCAACTCTCCCAGGTACATCACCGCGATGCGGTCGCTCATGTGTTTGACAACGGAGATGTCGTGAGAAATGAACAGCATCGCCAGTGACAGCCGTTGCTGTATGTCCAATAGCAAATTCAAGATTTGCGCCTGTACTGAGACGTCGAGCGCAGAAACGGCTTCATCGCAGATCAGCAGTTTGGGCTCCAGGGCAATGGCGCGCGCAATACCAATGCGCTGGCGCTGACCGCCGCTAAATTCGTGGGGGTATTTGCTAAGTGCAGAGGACGGAAGGCCAACGAGTTCGAGTAATTCGTTGACGCGGCGACGACGCCAACTGCTGCTGCCCAACCGGTGGATGATCAGCGGCTCTTCAAGAATCGTTGCCACCGTGTGACGGCTGTTCAAGGACTCGAACGGGTCTTGGAATACCATCTGCATATCGCGTCGCAGCGGGCGCATTTGCGCAGCGCTGAGGCCAGTAATATCCCGGCCCTCGAACGATACAGTGCCGGAGGTAGGGCGGTGCAGGTTGAGAAGTGCTTTACCCAGACTGCTTTTGCCGCAGCCGGACTCCCCAACCAACCCTAACGTCTCACCTGGCTGCAAAGCGAAGCTAACGCCGTCCACTGCGCGCAGTAGCAGTTTTGGTTTTAGGAAGCCCTGCGACTGAGGGAAGTGCAGTGATAGGTTTTCGGCCCGTAGCAGTGCTTCAGTCATCAATTACCCTCCAGTGGTGACAGGCAATCTCTGCGCCATTGTCTCGCGGCGTCATAGGTGGAGCGCTTTGCTGGCACAGCGGCGTTGCATGGTCGCAGCGATTGGCGAAGCGGCAGCCTGGCGGCATGGCGTCAATACTGGGCACCTGCCCCCCCAGTGCGTTTAAACGGCTCTTCGGCGCTGCGGCTTTCGCGGGCAGTGCGGCTAACAGGCCTTTTGTATAGGGGTGCCTGGGGTTGGCAAAGAGCGCTGCGGCACGATTTTGCTCAACAATTTCCCCGGCATACATCACTGCCACGCGATCGGCCAGCTGAGAAACCAGTGCGAGGTCATGGGTGATAAACAGCATTGCCATATCGCGTTTTTGTTGCAGGGTTTTAAGGAGCTGGAGTATTTGCGCCTGAATGGTGACATCCAGCGCGGTGGTCGGCTCATCGGCGATAAGCAGTTTGGGCTCGCCGGCCAGTGCCATGGCAATCATCACGCGCTGGCGCATGCCGCCAGAGAGTTGATGGGGGTAGCTGGAAAGCCGCTGCTCGGCGGCGGGCATCCCAACGTCTTGCAGCAGCGCAATACAGCGTTCGCGTCGCTGTTTTCGGCTGAGTTCAGGGCAGTGCAAGCGCAGTGTTTCGCCAATTTGTTGTGCGATCGTGTGTACGGGGTTCAGGGCGGTCATCGGGTCCTGGAAAATAACCGCGATATCGCGACTGCGCAGTGACCGGAAGGCCTGTGCATCGCGGCAGTCGATTTCGCTGCCGCGGTAGTGAATTCGCCCGCCGGAGATCTCCGCCTGGGGCCGGGGTAGCAGGCCCATCAGCGACATGGCGGTAAGGCTCTTGCCGCAGCCTGATTCGCCGACCAGCCCGAGTGTTTCGCCGGGGAAAATCTGCAAGCTCAGTTGGTTGACCAGTTGATGCTGCTGACCGGCATCGTCGGTAATACTGATGCAGAGCTTATCTGCGCGGATAACGGCTGACTCATTCATCGCCGGTTGCCCAGCGTTTGTTCACAATCATGACTGGATCCAGGGCCTTATTGTGGGATTTGGCCTCGTCAACCCGCTGCTGTTCATCACTGTCTATCCAGAATAGGCCGCCTGTGCTGCCCAGCGGATCGAATAGACTGTCGGTGCTGCGAGTACCGTGAAAGTCCGGCAGTTTTAGCCAGCGCCAGAATGCTTCGCGGGTGTAGGGCACTTTAAAGGTCGGAATAAATGAGCCCTGCTCGAACACCAATTGTTCCAATTCGCGTGCTAATTTGACCCGGCTGGCCTTGTCTGTGGCTGCGCGATAGGCATCGATTTTTGCGTCGATTTCCGGGTTGTCGGTGTTGGTCACATTGTTTGTTTGGGGCTTGTGGGCGTTGTCCGAGTGATAGAACTGCCAATAGCGTGGCGACAAGCCGCCGCCTGACCACGCCATCCAAGCCGCTTGATGTTTGTTTTCCAGAATTTGTTTGAAGGCGGCAGAGGGGTCGAGAAGTTGCAGTGACAGCTCTATACCCGCTTTGCGCGCTTCCTGCGCCAAGATCACCAAGCGGTCGTTGTGGCCGCTGCTGTAGTACGTTACGCGAATGCTCAGGCGCTGCCCGTCTTTTTGCCGTATACCGTCGGGACCACGGGTGTCCCAACCGGCGGCATTTAGCAGGCCATTGGCCTTGCCTAAATCGAATTCGCGGGCGCGAATATCGGGGTTGCTGTAATCGCCGTAGCCTTCGTGGGCGGTCTGCAGGCGTTCGTAGTCACCGTGCAGCACGGTGTTAATCACCTTGTCGATATTAAGGGCATGAGCAATGGCATAGCGAACATTGCGGTCGCTGAGCAGAGGGACATCCTCGTTGAGAAATAACCCGGAAATCGGCCTGGGAACGCTGTTATAAAATTTGATTTTACCCGCATAGCCCTGCTCAAAAATGCGCCCCTGGGCTTTTTTATGCCACAGCCGCGGCATGAGCAGGGGGAAGCTATCCAGCTCGCCTTTGCGAAAGTACTGATACGCGATATTGATGTCCCGTATGAGTTTTACACGCAAAAAATCGGGGTTGAAGCGGTGCTGGAAGTAACGCTTGTCATTCCCCCACCAGTCCTGCTTTCGGCGGAACTCAATATATTTGCCCTTGCGAATGGTGTCGATGACGTAAGGGCCGGTGTTCGGCGCTATTTTCCAGTTGTAAGATCGGAAGAGCGTCGTGTAGGGAAAG
>NZ_CAXGPO010000051.1:0-15625 GCF_964011655.1 uncultured Spongiibacter sp.
CGTCGCCGCTATCCTTGCGGCGAGCATTCGGGTCTAAGGGATAATCGTGCAGCGCATCGCCGTCGGCGTCTGGGAACAGGGCCGCGGCAATGCTCACTGGATCGTCTCGCCAGCCCAGGGGGCCGAGGTAGGGGAAAAAGCCGCCGGCACCGGGGCCAAACACGCCGATATTAGTGCCGTTACCAAACAGGCCGCTGCCGAGCAGGCGCTGCTCAATTGCCGCCATGTCGGCCTCGGTGGTGCTGAGTTCGGACTGCCGCTGCTCTTCGGTAATGCGGTAGCCCAGTGTGAGCTCTAGCTGTTGGCTGATATCAAAGGAGGCTTGCGTAAAGGCGGCGAGGGTGGTGTTTTCCAACTCGAAGTCCGATATCACCAGCGGGGCACCGATAAAACCGACCAAGGGCACGGTGCCGCCCGGTACGGGGCGTGTGGGCGCCTGGCTGAGGGCAAGCTCTGCCAGGGTCTGCGAGTCGATGCCGCGAATACTGTTGGAGACGGTGAAGTTCTCGCTGTTGGTTTCCTGCATGGCAAATAGGCCGGCGGTATAGCGCAGGCGTTGTTCAAAGGCTGAACCATTGAGCTGCAGCTCAAAGCTGTAGGAACGCCGGTCGCTGTCCTCGGTATTGATGTAGCTACTCCACAGCGCGGGGCCACCATCGGGATCGCTGGCCTGTATTGGGCCCTCCTTCTCGCCGCGCAGGCCGATAACGGACTTCAGGCTCAAGGTGTCGCTGATCTGCCAGTCAGCGGTCGCCGCGAGCAGCGCGGTATCAAGATCCTTCTGCAAGCGCGGGTTGGGACCCTGGTTCGATTTTAAATCGCCCAGGCGCTCCCGGGAGTTGGCGTCGCAGTTTTCCTGAAAGGCCCGCAAATTTGCAGGATCCGTGTCGCCGGGGTGGGCAACCCAAAGGCCCTGTATATACAGGGCCTCCTGGCTGGGCACAGAACAGTTGATACCACTGAGGTTTTCGCGGATTTTCCCCAGAAATGCCTGGGTATCCAGACTGAAATGCTCACTGGCTTCCCAGCGGGTTTGCAGCAACAGCGACTGACGGTCATTGGTGGGGTTGTTCTGGCCGGTGGCGACATTCTCGAAGTAGCCATCGTCTTTGGTGATGTTAATCGCTGCGCGGGTGAAAAAGTGATCACTGATTGGCCAGTTTACACCGGCTTTCAAACGTCGCTGGGCGTAGTTTCCGACGCCTGCTTCCACATACGCTGCGGGCTCGGCGTCGGGCTTTTGCAGGCTGACCACCATGGCGCCACCGGTGGTGTTTTTCCCGAAGAGGGTTCCCTGTGGGCCACGCAATACCTGAATGCTGGCGATGTCGACGGTATCGAGTAGCTGGCCGTCTGAGCGGGGTAGGAATAAATCGTCTAAATACACGCCTACCGTGGGATCAACGCGGGCAAAACCGGTGCGTTCACCAATGCCGCGAATGTAAATTTGATTGGCTTGGCCCTTGCGAATCTCGAGGCTGGGAACCGACTTGGTTAACTCGCTGGTGTTGCTAATGCCGCGCTCGCGGAGACTGTCGGCGCTAATTGCTGTAACGGCAATAGGGATGTCCTGCATACTCTCGCTGCGCTTTCGCGCTGTCACCAGCACTTCCTCCAGTACCCCTTTTTGTAAGGTGTTGTCAGCGGCTGACTCGGCGTTGGTAAACGGGCTAATACTTAGGCCGAGGGCGATGCCCCCGGCGATAGCACTGAGGCTAGGGCGTGCAAAATAATCCACGATGACTCTCCGGCGAATTGGCGGGCTGTAATACGCCGCCGTTTAATTATTGTTATAAGTAGTTTTTCTACCTTGAAGTATTTTTACACCATAGTGTAAAAATACTTCAAGTGCCGGTGCTATAACTTTTTGTCATGTAGGGGTGATGGGCCTTAGCGAATTTCAATAAATTCCTCATCGCGGTACTGCCGCTGCCAGACGCGATGCTGGGTCTGATCCGGGGTATCGAGTTTCCAGATGCTCACCAGCAAGGTGTCGTCAGTATTGCGAGCTTGCACGGTGTAATCGCTGTTTCCTGCGACGTAGGTTTTCAATAGGCAGCTTTTTAAGTCGACGTCGAAGCCGTCGGCATTTTCGCTGTAGTTGCGGCAAATAGTCAGGAATTCATTGCCACCGCTGTCGCCAATGTAACTGGTGACGGTCAGCGTGTAGTCTTGGCGAAGATCAAAGCCCTCGGGCACTTGTAAATCGGCGGTGGTTTCCGCGGGCGGCTGCGGTTCGTCGACAGCGACGGGCTGCTGAACGGGCGCTGGGGTGATGTTTGCGCTGTCGCTGTCGGCAGTACTTGCCGTATTGTTTCCACCGCCGCCGCCACCACCTCCACCACCACAGGCGGTAATGGCAAGGCTAAGGCAGAGTGGTGCGATAAGTGAGTGGCTGCTCATAATAGTGACCTCGGTGTGTCGCCGTGTTTAGCGGTTGAAAATGTTTTTGGTGTTGGCGTTTTCACGGTTGTACCAGTCCAGGTGTTCTTTTCCCGACGAGCGTATGTGGTCGTGGAATTTGGGGTAGGCGTAGTGAATGTCCATGTACTCTGAGGGGTAGTCCCATTTTGCCGGTATGTTCATTGCCCAGGGCATGTTGTTTTGGTTGACGTAGTACACGTTGGTATTGCTGGCGTCGTCACCTCTGCCAAGAAAATTCTGTTGAAAGGCGCTTGTTGGGGCCATACCCCTGAGATGAATTTCGAAGCGGCGTCCCGGTGCTTCTCCAAACAGATAGTTTCTTGCGTAGCCTGGCGTGGCGAAAAGAAATGGGTCGAAGGGGAAGTCGCCAAGGCGCTCTGATGGCACGCCTGTTTGCAGCGTGATCGTGGCACTAAAACGCATTTGTATGTTCGAACCGCAGCCGGGCTCGGTGCGGTAGTAGCGGCAGTTTTCCCCCGGGGTGGTGTATTGGTGAAGGTCCTCTGCGATGATCACAATGGCGTCATCTTGATCTGGCTCCATGACGCTGGCTTGTGGAAGGCCGTTGATCGATAGGTGGCTCAACGCTTCGATAACATCGTCGCGGTTAAGTCCGGGAAGGCGGAAAGCAAAGCCATTGTGGTAACTCGCGCCATGTGCGACGACTTCCCCTTCTATCTCGATATGGGTCAGCGAGTCGCCGAGTTGGCGTTTGGCTAAGCGGTATTGAATGACTACATCATTCATATCGTAGTCGCCCATCAGCGGCCAATTATCCTCAAAGGCCAGTGTCGCGCGGTCATTTTCACCGGGGTAAAAAATGGTGGTGGCGGGCTGTTCAGCAATCTCAATGGCGTAATCTTCCACCTCGCCGTCGGGTGCCCCCCCCTGACTGGTCAGCCCGGGTGTGGTACTCAAGCGAAAGCGCATCCAGCTACCACCGATCGCTGCATCGGTGGGGGCGGTATAGGAGAGCATTGCCGTTCCGGCCGCGACTGGATGGTCCACCAACCACTGTTCGTCGCCGCTGAAATTGCCGTCGCCATTCCAATCCGCCCAGGCACTGAGCAAACCTGCGCCGCTGCTTTCAACTGACACTAATGCGCTTTTCCCACGCAGAGGCATATTAAGAAAGGCAACGCCATCATTCTCGGTTGTCGCGTTGCCTAGTTCGGACAGCTTGGCATCGGCTTCGTAGCTGATGCTCGCGCCCAGATAGAGCTCGCCGTTGCCCTTGGCATGGCGGGCACCGTTGTTTTGCAGCGAGCTAGCATAGCTGTCCGGAGCGCTGCCGAAATCCGCGATGGCGATGCCGCTGGTAACGATAGGGGCCAGCGCACACCGGGCGCCATCGTTGTTGCTGGAGGCCGGGCCAGAGGCAAAGCGAACGGCTTTCGGCGTGCTTTGTGAAACGTCAATTTGGAAAATGAGGCCATCGTTGTTGCGGGAAATATAGAGGTTGCCATCAACGTCGAAATAGGCGGCGCCAAACGTTCCTGATTCGCCGGTATTGCCGAGCTTTTCAGCGGTGTTGTTCGAAATATCTATCTTCCAAAGTGCGCCTTGGTTATCCACGGCATAGACCATGCCGTTGCTGGGGTGGAAGGCCATATCGTAAATCTTGAGATTCAGTGCCGCGCCGGAAATAACTTTCTGCAGCGATAGATAGTCATCGCTGAGACTGTCCAACGAGAGCCGATACAGACCGTAATCGCTACCGCTTCGGTAGAAGTAGTAGGCGTTTTCCGTGGGCGATATATCACCGACAAAAAAACTTAAGCCCTGCATATTGGCATTGAGTTCCGCCACGCTGTTGTCAGCGCCAAGGCGGCTGATAGAGCCCGTTTCGTAGTTGTAGGCGTAGAGATAGCTGTCACTTAAATTGAAGGCGAGGGCATTCATTTTGGCACTCGTCCAACCCGGCGTGCTCAGCGGCTTACTGAAGCCGGTGGCGAGATCGACGCTGTACAGCTGCGCCACCCTGTCTTGAATAAGAAAGGCCTCCCCGGGGCAGCGCTCAAAGGGCAGGGCATACGTCAGCGAGGTGGTGCATGAAAGCAGGCTTACAAGGCCCAGAATTTTGCGTTTCATATTGGTCATCACTTATTCGTTGGCAGATGTCCTACTAATCGCAAAATTGATACCAATTAAAAAATCCTTTTATTTCATGGGTTTGGGGTTTTTGGCGGGAAGCTCTATCGGTTTTTCGCAAATTGCGACGCTAAATGCGTAGTCCCTCGCTCAAGTGGGCGGTGTTGTGAACCGAGTGGCGCTGAGGGCGGGCCTGGTCCGGCAGGCACAAAAGTGTGGAGGTCAGGTGCTTCAGTTGGGGTTAAGGCAAACCTCATTAGGCTAAAAACTCTAATGGAGGATATAGCGATGAACAAGACAGGTAGAGTGTCGTCAGAAAACCATCTATTGGCGGCGGTGGTCGTGTTGTTGGTCGGCACAATGGCATTGCCAAGCCAGGCGCGTGCCGACAATGCTGAGGTTGCTGCCGCGGTGTTGCTGGGTGCCGCAGTGGTTTACGCCGCGCACGATAGCGACGCCAGATATGTGCACCGTCACCATGCACATTGTGGTCACCGGGTGGCGAAGCACCCTAATTACCGGCGCGGTTATCAGCATGCCTATCGATCCGGCTATCGAGATGGCTACGATGATGGCGCTTACGATTACAGCCGTCCCCACTATGGCAAACACCATCACAAACGCGACTATTGGCGTCACCACAGCAGCCGCTACGACCGGCACTACCACAAGGGCGGCCACCGTCCCCACAAAAACCACCGGGTTCATGGTAAGGGCAATGACTGGAACACGCGGGTGATTATTCGCGAATACTAATGCGCCTTTGCTGCCATGTGTGACGGCGCTTGCGGTCGGGCGGGCGGCCTGCCAGACAGCTGCTAGACTCAGGTTGAGCGGCGTGTCTGGCAGGCCGCTTTGCTTTTTTGCAGAGTGAGACCGTTGATATGACCAACCTGAACATTAGGCAGCAATTACTCAAGCGTATCGCAACGGTTGCGGATAAACAGCTGGATGGGAGTGACGCGAAGGTTTTTCGCCAGTTTCTCGATCAGGTGGTACATGTTCACCCTGACGAGAGTCAGCTGAGTTGGGAGGCTGATGCTAACTTCGGTTTGTTATATGGCTTGTATGACTTTGTCTCCCAGCGCGCCGAATCGGAGTCATTGGTCAAAGTCTTTAATCCGGATCTGGAAAGCGACGGTTGGCTAAGTAAGCACACCGTAATCTACTACTGCCAGCCCGATCGCCCATTTCTCGTTGATTCTCTGCGTATTGCGCTGAATAACTCCAACCTAAATGTGCACGTGTTTGAGAGCAATTTAATGTGGGTTGAACGCAGCCCTGAGGGAAGGTTGGAGGCGCTCTCGACGAGTCGCAATAGTGACGCCTGTTGCGAAAGTGTCGGCTATGTATTGATAGACACCTGTAGTGATCAGAGTGTGCTTCACGCATTGACCTCCGATCTGCGCACCGCCAGTGACGACGTTGAGCGAGTTGTCGAGCACTTCCCGGCGATGCTTGAGCGTTTGCAGGCCTGTATAGACGAAAGTGAGCGAACCTTTGGGGAAGATAACGAAGAGGCCGTGTTTCTGCGTTGGCTGCGCGATGGCAATTTCACGTTTTTGGGGATGTCGGACTTTCTTCTCTCCAGCCAAAATGATCAACCCTATATTGCCGAGGTACCGGATAATCAGTTGGGCCTAATGGGCAAGCGCGCGCCGCTGCCCGCTGTTGCCTTGAATACGTTGTGCCAGGGCTTTGCCGACTTCTACGCCCAGCGATCGGCATTGGCGTTTACGAAAACCTCGCAAAAATCGACGGTACACCGCCACGTTTATGCCGACTATATCGTGATAAAACGTTTCAATGAACAGGGCCAGGCGATTGGTGAGACAAGGGTGCTCGGCCTGTATACCGCTGGTATGTACTACCACAGTGTCGAGCGAATACCGCTACTGCGCAGCAAGGCGCAATGGTTGCGACACCACTCCCAGCTTGATGGCGCCAGCCACAATGGCAAAACCTTCGCGCTGATCATTGAGCGCCACCCCAGAGACGAGCTCATTCAGGCTGAGCAAAGCGACCTGCTCGACGCGCTCCTGGCAATTTGGAAAATTTACGAGCGGCGCGCAGTGAAATTGGTGCTGCGCGTTGATCGCTTTGAAAAATTCGTGAGCTGCATCGTTTACTTGCCGCGCGAAGCGGTAAAGATGGAAAAGGACATCGAACGACTGCTTGGGCAAGCCATTGGCAGTAGCGATTGTGAGTTGTCCACGCAGTTTCTTTCGGAATCGGTGCTGGCGCGCATGCAGTTGGTTTTCCGCATTCACGATCAGCAATTTCGTCAGCTTGATCGCGGAGCCCTGGAAACTGAGATTATTGAATTGTGCCGGGACTGGCGGCAGCGCTTTACCGAGCTGTGTATTGAGCGTCATGGCGAGGAAACCGGTCGCTCGTTAGCCCTGCAATACCAGCAGGCATTTTCTGCGGCTTATCGGGATCGTTTTTCGCCGCTGCTGGCGGTGAATGATATTGAGCTCTGTCGGCGCCTTACAGACAGCAGTGATATCAGCATCAGCCTTTTTCATCAGGCCGGCAGTGACGATAATCGCTTGCGCTTAAAGCTGTTTCATCGCGAAGAATCGCTGCAGCTATCAGATATATTGCCGATGTTGGAAAAAATGGGCTCGCGGGTATTGGTGGAGCACCCGTATCAAATTTGCCCCGACGGTGAAAGCGATATCTGGATGCACGACTTCGTGTTGGAGCACGATCTGGGCGGCGGTAGGAAACTTAATCTGGAGTCAGTGCGCGACAGCTACGAAGACGCTTTGCGCGCGATCTGGCAGGGCAAGGCCGAGAATGACAGCTTCAATCGTCTAGTCATTGGCGCCAGATTGGACTGGCGTTCTGTGGCGCTGATTCGCGCCTATGCGCGCTACATCAAGCAGCTCGGCTCACTGTTGAGCTTGGACTTTATCGCCTCGGTATTGAGCAGTAATGTCGATATTACTCGGGATTTAATGGCCTTGTTTCGCTGCCTGTTTGACCCGAGGCGCGGCGCGCAAAAAAGCAGTGAAGAGCGCGAAAATAAGCTACGAGACGGCATTCTTCATGCGTTGGATGAAGTGCAAAACCTCAATGAGGACCAAGTGCTGCGGCAATACCTTGAGTGTATCGACGCCACGCTGCGGTGTAACTTCTTTCAACAGGATGACGCGCTGCAATACCGCGATTGTATTGCGTTGAAGATCAGCACCCGCGATCTTAGTTTTGCGCCAGCACCTCGCCCTGAGTACGAGATATTTGTGTTTTCGCCGCGTGTGGAAGGCGTCCATCTGCGGGGCGGCAAAGTTGCGCGCGGCGGCATACGCTGGTCCGACCGTCTGGAGGACTACCGCACCGAAATCCTGGGGCTGGTAAAAGCGCAGCAGGTGAAAAATGCCGTCATAGTTCCCACCGGTGCTAAAGGGGGCTTTGTCGCCCGACTCTCGGCGCAGCTTGAGTCGCGAGAGGAGCTGTTTTCCGAGGGCGTGGCCTGCTACAAATTGTTTATTGGCAGCCTGTTGGATATTACCGATAACCGCGAGGGTGATCGTGTGGTGCCGCCCGAGTCTGTCGTTTGCCGCGATGACGACGACCCCTACTTGGTGGTTGCGGCGGATAAGGGCACGGCGAGTTTTTCCGATATTGCCAATGATATTGCCCTCAGTCGCGGCTTTTGGCTGGGCGATGCCTTCGCCTCCGGGGGCAGTAACGGTTATGACCACAAAGCGATGGGAATTACTGCCAGGGGTGCTTGGGTCGCGGTGCAACGGCACTTTCGTGAGCTTGGTATTGATGTGCAGCGCGATCCGGTGACGGTGATCGGTATCGGCGACATGGGCGGGGATGTATTTGGTAACGGCATGTTGTTGTCCAAGTCGCTGAAGGTGGTTGCCGCCTTCAACCACCTGCATATTTTTATTGACCCAGTGCCCGATGCAGAAGCTTCCTGGCAGGAGCGCAAGCGCTTATTTGAGCGGCCCAGGTCAAGTTGGGCCGACTACAGTACCGAATTAATCTCGACGGGCGGTGGCGTCTTCTCGCGCAGCTCAAAGCAAGTGCCATTGTCGCCGGAAATGCAGCAGCTACTAGCCTGTGATGACGCCGCACTCACTCCCACGCAACTGATTCGCCGCCTGCTGCAGGCGAAGGTAGACCTGATATGGAACGGCGGCATTGGCACCTATGTAAAAGCCGCGGAAGAAAGTCATGCCGATGTTGGTGATCGCGCCAATGACCCGTTGCGGATAAATGGCAGTGAGCTGCGTTGCCGGGTATTTGGCGAGGGCGGAAATCTCGGCGTTACCCAGCTTGGGCGTCTGGAATTTTGCCGCAATGGCGGTATTTGTAATACCGACTTTATCGATAACGCTGCTGGTGTGGATTGTTCCGATCACGAAGTAAATATAAAGATTCTGCTCAATGCACAGCTCGAGTCCGAGGACTTAACGTCCAAGCAGCGCAATCAGCTGCTTGCCGATATGACGGATGATGTGGCGTCCTTGGTGTTGCATAACAACTACCGTCAGACCCTGGCAATCAGCCTGGCAAGCTATAGCCGCGATAAGCACCACCACGACTACCTTCGCTTTGTTGAGCACCTGGAAGAGACGGGGGCGCTGAATCGAGAGTTGGAGTTTTTGCCTGATAACGAGCGTATTAACGAGCTGCACAGCGAAGGGAAAAGCTGGACGCGACCGGAATTAGCGCTGCTGGTTTCCTACGCCAAAGTTGAGCTTAAGGAACAGTTGATGGCGCTGGCGGATACCGACGACCCCTGGTTGCTTGAGCGTGTATACCGCGCCTTCCCTCAGCGTCTTCGTCGCGACTATGCCTCACAGATTCGCGACCACCGTCTGGCCAGGGAAATCATTGCCACGCAGTTGGCCAATGAGCTGGTGAACATCATGGGCTTTCGCTACAGCCATCGTCAGGAAATCTCCCTGGGGGCAACAGCAGTAGAGACAGCCTGTGCGTTTGTCGCCGTCGTCGAGTTATTTGGTGTTGAAGGGCTGTGGCGCCGCGTAGAAGCGTTGGATCAAGGTGTCGATAGCACCGTGCAGTACGCCTTGTTTCACCAGATTATGCGTCTTGGGCGACGCAGCACGCGCTGGTTTTTGCGAAATATCCACCATATACAGCCGTCGCGATTGATTGAAAAAATGCAGCCGGGCTTCGCCGCGCTCATGCCGTGCGTGGTGGAGAATCTGCGCGGTGTATGGGCAGAGGAATACCGCAGCAGAAGCGCGCGCTGGATAGATGCCGGGGTGCCGGAAGAATTGGCGACCACGATTGCGGCATTTGATGCCTATTTTATGCTGCCAGGCTGCGTGGATGCAGCCCTGGAAGTTAATTGCCCGGCAGAGCGTTTCAGCAAGTTGCAGTTCGCTCTGCTAGAAACCTTGCAAATGGATTGGGCGCTGCAGGTGTTAATTTCCTGGCAGCCGGGTGGGCGTTGGCAGGACCTGGCGCGGGAGTCCTATGTGGATAGCCTGGAGTCGTTGTTGCGCCAGCTAAGCATTGGCCTATTGAGCGACGCGCAACGGACTTTGTCTGACATACTCGATAGCTGGCAAACTGGCAATCAGTCGCGCTTGAGCCGTTACAATACCATCATCGACAGTGTCAGAATTGCCGCGGCCGAGGATTTGTCGGTGTTCACTGTGGTGTTGCGAGAGCTTCAGGATCTGGTTGACGCGTCGTTGGCTCAACTGCCCGATTCGTCGCTGCCACACGCCACTGGCGAAGTCGGTGAGACGTCATAAGGCGCTGTTGAGCCGAAATATATACTAAGGGGAAATACACTTTTGAAACGCACGTTGGTCTTTGTTTTTTCTGCGCTGTTACTCTGCCTGATCCTGATTGTCGCCAGCCCGTTTGTCTTGATTCAATTTGGCTCGCCGGGTATGGCGACGGCCTCTCGGGCGCTGTTGCATGCGGCCGTTGGCTACAGCGATGCCGCTCCGATGGATGACGGTACTGATCTGGCAGTGGCGGAGGGGTATCGCGTTGATGTGTATGCCAGTGGCCTGGGGAATATTCGTTTTCTTGCCGTCACCTCAGGTGGCGATCTTTTTGTCAGTCGCCCGCGCACCGGTGAAGTGCTGCGTCTTGCTGCAGACCACAATGGTGATGGCTTGCCCGACGCTCAAGAGGTCGTGCTGGCGGGGCTGACGCGGCCGCATGGCCTGGCATTGCGAGAAAATCACTTATACGCTGCCGAGTCGAATGCAATTGGTCGCGTGGCGCTGGACAGTGATGGCCGCATTCAAGGTGACTACCAACGGTTGGTGAGCGGATTTGGCGATGGCGGCAACCATTGGACAAAAACCATAGCGTTTGGCCCAGATGGCTGGCTGTATCTCAGCTCCGGGTCCACCTGTAATGTGTGTGAAGAAAGTGACCCGCAACGCGCGACGATCATGCGCATGCAAGCGGATGGCAGTGGTCTGGAAATCTATGCGCGCGGTTTACGCAACAGTGTTGGCTTTGACTGGACGCCCTGGGATCAGCGGCTTTTTGCCACTGATAATGGCCGCGATTTATTGGGTGACAACTTCCCGCCCTGCGAGCTGAATGAGGTGGTGCAGGGCGGCTTCTATGGTTGGCCCTACTACAATGCGGATCAGCTGGACCCGGACTTCGGTGAGAAAATTCCGCAAGGTTTGCCGCAAAACAGACCGCCTGCCCATAATTTCCCCGCGCATAATGCCCCCCTCGGTATTCGTTTTTTGCGGCACCAGGACGGGCCTTACGCGCGCTCGGCCCTTGTGGCCTTGCACGGCTCCTGGAATCGCAGTGAGCCAGATGGCTACAAAGTGGTGTCACTTCACTGGCAGCAAGACGGCAGTATTGTCCAGCGCGACTTTTTAAGTAACTTCCTGCAGGCCGACAGCTTGCTGGGTCGCCCAGTGGATGTTGTGGAGGCGGCAAGCGGAGAGATATTTATCTCCGATGATTACAGTGGCCGGGTCTATCGTGTGCACCGCGGTGAAGCCAGTCGCACAGCGGTTAATACCCGTGCTGAGCACGACCAAACCGATCCACTGCGCGACTACAGTCAGCGCGATCGCGAGCGGCTTGTGGCAATGGGTGGTAGCTTATATGAACGCTATGCCTGCGCCGAGTGTCATGAGGGTAAAGGATTGCGCCCCCTGCAAGGGTTGGCGGAGCGTTATTCTGCGCAGAGCTTGATGAGCTTTTTTATAACGCCGACACCACCGATGCCTCAGTTAAATTTAAATGAAGCGCAGCGCGAGGCGTTAATGGTGTATTTATTCGCCGCAGAGAAGTAGCGGTTGCTGGCGCATCATCATGGAACGCTCCTTGTCCAAGCGTCTCAAGCCTGCCTGAATGCGAGCGCGAAGTTCTTCGCTGGCGGCAGGCTTGCAGATAAAGTCGTCGGCGCCCGCGTCCATGGCTGCGATCATGTCTGCCCGGTCTTTCCGCCCCGTTAGCATAATGAAGTAGGGTGCGCCCATTGCAGGGCTCTGACTAATGGTTTGGCAGAGCGCTAATCCAGTGATCTTGGGCATTTGCCAGTCGCAAAGCACAATGTCGATATGCTCAGTCAGTAAAATTTGCAGTGCTTTGCTGGGGTCGTTACAACACAGGGCTTCAAAGTGATGCCTCCTTAGTAAGGCCTCCATTCGGAACAGCTCTACGGGAGAGTCATCGATAATGAGTATGCGTGACGACTCAATCGGGCTGGGGTGATTCGCAATGTTACGCATCCAAAACGCTCCGGCGCGCATATCTACTGCGCAGTGTGAAGTTCCTGAGGTAATTGGTTGCAAGTTTTGCTCCATGTTTAAGTCATTGAAAATAAAAAGTATTTATTTTATTCCGTTGCCGGTTTTGTGCTTGCGTCGCAGCTTGCATAGCAGTTTGCATGGGGCGTGTTACCCTGTGCGAGCTTGGCAATCGTCGCATAGACTTTAGTGGTATTTATTTTGTGATTGGCGTTATTCATGTGTAGAATGACGCGCCGAGAAGCTGTTTATACCCCTCCGATACGAGTCCATTATGAATTCTGAGAAACCGCTGTATATCTCTTACGCAGGCCCCATGTTGTTGGAAACCCCGCTGCTAAATAAAGGCTCGGCATTTACTGAAAAGGAGCGTCGCAGCTTTAACTTGATGGGGCTGTTGCCGCCGCGCTACGAAAATATCGACGAGCAAGTCGAACGTGCCTATATGCAGTACTGCAGCTTCGATGAGCCGATCAATAAACATATCTACCTGCGGGCGGTGCAAGACAACAATGAAACCCTGTTTTATCGCCTGCTGAATGATCACCTTGAAGAGATGTTGCCCATTATCTACACCCCGACGGTAGGCGAGGCTTGCGAGCATTTTTCCGACATTTATCGCAGTGCCCGCGGCATCTTTGTCTCCTATGAAGACCGTGACTACTTGGATGACATTTTGCACAGTGTCAGTAAGGACCGAGTAAAAGTGCTGGTGGTCACCGACGGTGAGCGCGTGTTGGGTCTGGGCGACCAGGGCATTGGGGGAATGGGTATTCCCATAGGCAAACTATCTTTGTATACCGCCTGCGGTGGAATTAGCCCCGCGTACACATTGCCGGTTGTGTTGGATGTGGGCACGAATAATCAAACATTGCTCGACGACCCCATGTATATGGGTATGCGTCACCCGCGTATTGAAAAGGATGAGTACAACGCCTTTGTCGACCAGTTTATCGACGCGGCGCAACAGCGCTGGCCCGGCGTGCTTATTCAGTTTGAAGATTTTGCTCAGCCCAATGCCATGCCGATTTTACAGCGGCATAAAGAGCGTGTTTGTTGCTTTAACGATGATATTCAGGGAACCGCTGCCGTCACCCTGGGGACGGTACTTTCCGCGTGTAAGCGCAAGGGCGAACGGCTGCGGGATCAGAATATCGTGTTCGTCGGTGCGGGGTCGGCGGGTTGTGGCATTGCCGAGCAATTGATTCGTGCAATGGTGGAGGAGGGCTTGAGCGACGCCGAAGCTCGCGCCCAACTCTACATGATCGACCGCTTTGGCTTACTTATGCAGCGCATGGACGGGCTGTTGGATTTTCAGGCGGCGCTGGCTCAGCCCGAATCGGCGGTATCGGCCTGGCAGTATGATGGCGACTATCCCTGTCTGTTGGATGTCGTGAGTAATCTCGATGTAGGTGTGCTGATAGGTGTTTCCGGCAAGCCTGGTCTGTTTACCGAAGAGGCAATTCGCCGTCTGCACCAGCGTTGCGAGCGGCCCATTATCCTGCCATTAAGTAACCCATCAAAGCATGTTGAGGCGCGGCCGCAGCAGATTCTTGAATGGACCGATGGGCAGGCTATCGTCGCCACCGGCAGCCCGTTCTCAGCGGTGGAATACGCGCAGCAGCGCTACGAGATTTCGCAGTGCAATAACAGTTATATCTTCCCTGGAATTGGCTTGGGAGTGGTGGCCAGTCGCGCCAGCCGCGTCAGCGACGAAATGTTAATGGCCGCCAGTCGTTGCCTCGCCGAGGCCGCTAGCCAGTATCACGATAAACGCAATAGGGTGCTGCCGCCGCTAACCGAGCTCGCTGAGTTGAGTCGTGCCATCGCCTTTGCCGTTGCCAAAGTGGCTCAGGCGCAGGGCCTGGCCCGCGAGCGCAGTGACGAAGAGTTACGCGCAGATATAGAGCGCAACTTCTGGACACCGAGTTACCGAGAATACCGGCGCATCGCGGCGAGAGCGCGTTGACGCCGGTGCAGGTTAGTTATTGAGTGCCGTTTAAGTGCTTTTGGAAAAAGGCGATCTGATCACTCACCGCCTGTTCAAACGCCTCGCCAACATAAATATCGAAATGGCCGATATCGTATTGTTTGAGCGTGGCCTTCGCGCCGAGCTTATGCGCCAGCTTAATCGCTGCCGAAGCCGGTGCCACGGTGTCGCGCAAACAGGCTTGGATCAGCGCAGGGCAATGGACTTGCTTTGCCTTGAGTGTGGGGCGATAGGTGCCTAGCGCCAGGGCCAGGCGGCCAGCCATGGCATTTTGCCAGTTATCGGGTTGAATAGCGCGGTAGCCACTCCAGGCGTCGTGGCTGCTCATGGCGGCAAAGCCACCGGGCTTAGCGATAATGGGCACCATCACCGGTGAGCCGCCAAGGGCGGATTTGGCCAGGTCGGCCACGCCGTAGGCGCTGAGTTTGAGTAGCCGGCCGACGCCTGCATAGCCGAGCATGGCCGCTACCGAGGCCAGACCGTCCATCATCGGCCCCTGGGCAGCCACCGCGGCCACACGCTTATCGGCGGCCGCCGTACTGATCACATGTCCACCCGAGAACGAACTGCCCCACAGCGCAATGCGCTTGGCGTCAACATTGGGCAGGGTTTCAGCAAAACTGATGGCGGCGCGCCAATCCTGCAGCTGTTTGGAAACAGACAGCAATTGCCGGGGTTCACCGTCAGAGGCGCCAAAGTGGCGGTAGTCAAATAGCAGCACTGCAAAGCCCGCGTCGGCAAACCGCTGGGCGTAGGGCTCCAGGCCCGCATCCCGTGTACCGCCCAAACCGTGCGCCATCACAATGCAGGCTTGTGGTGTGGCCGTGGGGTAATGCCATGCGCGGCAGCGAGTGCCCTGGCTTAAAAATTCGACATCCTTGCGTGGTAGGCTCATGGCGTCTCTCTATAATTATGTAAAACGGACGATTGATCAGCTGCGCGCCTTGCCAAACAATGAGCGTTCTCGCAGCGCCAAGCGCTAAACCTACCGAGGGTAAGCCATGTTTGACCATGTGAAAAAAGGACGTCTCACAACACTGGGGTTGTTATTCATCGCGGTATTAACCGCCTGCGGAGGCTCCTCGTCGGGCTCCGGTTCCTCCGGTGAGCGTTTCTCTGAGCCGACCTTTGAAACAGAAATGTCGGTGCTCAATGAGGGTCTGGTCTGTAACCCCTTCACCGAGAGCGGGCCTGTTGTGCTGCTGGTTCACGGCACGTTTACCCACGGCGAAGAGCAGTGGACGTGGAATTACGAGCCCCTGCTGTTGGGCGAGGGTTACGATGTTTGTATTGTGACCTACCCCAACCGCGGGTTAAGTGATGCGCAGATTGCCGCCGAATATGTGGTGAATGCGATTGATCAAATTGCCGACTCCGGGCGCAA
>NZ_CAXGPO010000052.1:0-15383 GCF_964011655.1 uncultured Spongiibacter sp.
AGTGGCTGGCAACAACGCTGGGGGCAAAAATGGCCCCAGCCCTATGGGTTGCGGCTAAAAAAGCACCACTCGTCGTTGCTCATCGCTTATTTGGAATAACCAAACTACGCTCTTCGCGCCTAGATTGGTGCTTTTTTAGCCACAACAGTAATAATCGGATTAGTGTGAACAGGCCCTAGGCAATTCAGTCGCTGACCTTGTCATCGAGAAACCTTTCCATCACCACACAGGCCGTCAGGTCACCACTTACATTCACTGCCGTGCGACTCATATCTAAAATGCGATCCACGCCTAAGATCAGTGCCAGCCCCTCGGCCGGCACCCCCATTCCCTGAACGATTGTCGCCAATATCACGATACCGACGCCCGGCGTACTCGGCGAACCGATAGACGCACCCACGGTGGTCACCGACAACAACAGCAACTGGGCAATGCTCAGTTCAATGCCATATACCTGAGTAAGGAAAACCGCCGCTATGACTTGGTAAAGCGCCGTGCCGTCCATGTTCACCGTAGCGCCCAGGGGCACCACAAACTGTGACACCGCCGGTTTTACCCTCAGTGATTCTTCCGCTGTTTTCATCGACAGGGGCATTACCGCTGCCGAACTGGACGTGGAAAACGCCAACAGTTGAACATTGGAAATTGACCGCAGGAACGCCAGGGGTGAGCGGCGCGCCAGCACGGTGACAATCAGCAAATAGAAGCCCAGCAATATCACCAAGCCCAACAGCACCGTTGCCACGTAGGTCGCCACGCCGATAATGGCATCGAAACCCACCTGCACACTGATTTGCGCCAGCAAGCCGAATACCGCAATCGGCGCCAACGCCATCGCCCAACTGACGATTTTCATCGACACATCCTGAACCGACACACATAAGTCAAGTAGGGGTTTTGCACGCCGCTCGCTGATCGACACCATCGCCACCGCGATAAAAATAGCCAGTACAACAATCTGGAACATTGATCGCGACAACAGCGCACTGGTCGGGTTAGCGGGGATAATTTCAATCAGTCGGTCTGGCAACGAGGCCACGGCAACGGCGGATTCAGGCACCGTTGCCGTGGCCAACTCTGCGCCGACATCGATGTACTGACCAGGCTGTAACCACAGCGCCACAATACAGCCAATGAAAACCGCCACGCTGGTCGTAAGAATAAAATACGGCGCAATGCGCAGGCCTATCTGCTTCAGAAATTTGGGGTCGCCACTACTGGTAATCCCCAAAATAATGGAGGACAGCACCAGTGGCACCACCACCATTTGAATCATGGCGAGGAAAAGCCGCCCCGGCAGGGCCAGCCATGCAGCGAGTAAGCTGGCCGTATCGCTGGCTACCAGCGCGCCACCGCTGGGTGACAGACACAAGCCGAGCGCCACGCCGAGCACCATTGCCAGCAGAATCTGCGCCCACAGTCGCCCCCGCAGCAAGTAGTCGAGGCGCGAAGCCAGGCGGCGCGGGCTGCTGGGTGTTAGTGCCGCAGGAAATAGACTCATAACAACGCTCCGTCGTTACCAGAGGGCGCGCTGACTGGCGGCTTAAGCAAGTAATATGACGCAGGCACAAATACCAAACTGAGCACCGACGACAACGACAGCCCGCCAATAATCACTGCCGCCAGCGGCGTCCACAGCGGCCCGCCAAAAAAGAACAATGGCAACAAACCCACAACGGTGGTGACCGAGGTTAACAAAATCGGCCGAAAACGCTGCTGCGCCGCCTCGATAATCGCCGTTTTCAGGTCGCTGTTCGCCCGCTCAATATCAATCTGATCGATCAGCACGATCGCATTATTAATGATGATACCGGCCAAACTTATTAAGCCTAGTGTGCCCATAAAAGACAGCGGCTGCCCGCTGGCCATAAGGCCCAGAGGGGCACCAATAATCACCAGTGGCACTGTGGTGAATACGATTGCCGCACGGCGGAAGGAGTTAAACTGAAATACCACCAACAGTACCATTAAGGCAAAGGCCGCGGGCAAACCGGCAGCCAACTTTCCATAGATTTCATGGCTATCGGCAATTTCCCCGGCGATTGACAGGCTGTAGCCCTCGGGCAGGACGATGCTGTCCAAGTCATTTTGCACACGCTCCAGCAGCGCTTCGGCGGTGAAGGCCTCGCTCTTCGCTGTGATCGTAATCATGCGCTGTTGATCTTTTCGGCGCAGCTGTGAAAACTCCAGTTCGGGCCGGATAACCGCGAGCTGCCCCAACGGCACCACGGCTCCGCTGTCAGAGAGTACAGAGATATCGCGCAGATCGTCGATGCTATCGCGGTCCTTCTCGCTGGCACGCAGGACGATGGGCAGAGAACGGTCGTGGTCGTGAAACACAGAGATCGCACTGCCATCAAAGTAGGCGCTGAGTACCCGGCTCAACGACGCTGAGCTAACACCTAAGCGCCGCGCTTTATTTTGGTCGACATCGATCATCACCTTGACGATTTTTTCGCCCCAGTCGTTTCGGTTGTCCACCATTGCGGGCACCGGGTAAAACACCGCTTCAACATCACGCGCCAACTCCAAAAGCCGGTCGGCGTCTGGGCCGGTCAACTCAAGCTGCAAAACCCCCGATTCCTTGGCCCCCATCGCCAGGCGTTTTACCGTAAAACGCGCCTCCGGAAAGTACTGATGAGCATGGCGGCGAACACGCTCCTGAACCGTCAGCGAACTCTGCATATCAGCGGTATTCAGCAAAAAGAAGGCGCTGGTTGGCGAGCGCTCGGCGGGGTTGAGCGTAAGATAAAAACGCGGGCCGCCGTCGGCGATGTAAGCGGTATAGTTGCGCAACTCGGGGTTGGGCTCATCGTCAGCAAGCCAGTCGCCAAACGCCTTGGACAGCCGCAGTGTCTCGTTGATATTGCTACCCATTGGCAGCTCCATATATACCAGCACCTCACCGCGATCAGAGGGCGGAAACAACTGGCTGGGCAAACGAGAGAACAGTACGGCTCCAGCAACGACAAGAAGTGCAGTAGCCGCCAATACCCAGGGCGCACGCGGCAGGCAGAATGCTAAAAGGCGCCGATAGTAATTCGCCCCCGCCGCGGGTTTATCCACGCGCGAGGTTTTAGGCTGCACGAAGCGCGCCGCAATCAACGGTAGAAAATACATCGCGCTCAGCCACGAGCCAAGCAAACTCAGCGCAACCACGCTGGCCAGTGAATAGGCGTACTCGCCCTCCGGCCCCTCCAGCAAAAAGAACGGCAGAAACGCCGCCGCGGTTGTACCCGAGGCGATCGCCAGTGGAATGGCAAACTGCTTGGCTGCGGCGCGCGCCGCCAGCGTCCGCGCCTGCCCTTGCTCGACCCGGCGCAACACGTCCTCGACGACGACCACGCCATTGTCGACAAGTAAGCCCAGCGAGATAATTACCGCCGCTATCGACACCTGCTCTAGCGCAATCCCCAGTACGCGCATCCCCATCAGCGCAAACAACACCGCAAAGGGGACAATCGCGGCAATAACCACCCCGGTTCTTAGCCCGAGAAAGACCATCACCACCAGCAAGACCACCACAAAGGTCTCGGCGACATTGAGCAAGGCACCGCGCACGGAACGGCGCACCTCATCGGGCTGAAAGCTGACAAAGTCAAAGGCGTAGCCTATCGGCTGCTGTTGCTCAAAGGCGGCAACCTCGTCGCGAATACGCTTACCCACCTTGAGGATATCTTCGCCGCTTTGCATTTCGACAGAGATAGCGATCGCCGGCTCGCCATTGGCGTATACCGGTCGCGTCAATGGGTCGGCAAAGCCTCGCCTCACGTGAACAATGTCGGCCAACCGCACGAAGTTGTCACCAATGCGCGTTTTGCTCAGTAACGCGGCAATATCCTGCTCACTGCGAAAATCGCCGCTGGTTTCCAGCAAAAGGCGTTTACCGCCGGCATTGAGCTGCCCTGAGGGCAGGATAATGTTTTGCTCTCGCAACTCATCTATAACCACAGCCAACTGCATGCCGACGGCAGCGAGACGGTTGGCATCGAACTCCAGCCATATCTTTTCTGCCTGCTGCCCGTAAAAGTTCACTTTGGAAATGCCGGCAATGGTGTACAAACGGCGCTGCAAATCCTCTGCCGTATCGAGCATTTCAGCGTAGTCAAAGCCCTCGGCAGTCATCGCGATCGTCGCAATGCTGACATCGCCGTAATCGGTGTTCACGAACGGGCCCAGGGTATCCGGTGGCAGCTCGCGGGTGACTTCGCTCATTTTATCGCGCAGCGCCTGCCAAATATCTTCGAGGTCATCGTAGCGGTCGTAGAGCGTCACGCGAAAACTCACCTGCCCGGTAACCAGCAGCGTCTCTATTTCTTCCACCTCGGGGATAAGACGGATTTTGCGTTCGACTGGCTCAGC
This sequence comes from uncultured Spongiibacter sp., assembly GCF_964011655.1. Lineage (NCBI taxonomy): Bacteria > Pseudomonadati > Pseudomonadota > Gammaproteobacteria > Cellvibrionales > Spongiibacteraceae > Spongiibacter > uncultured Spongiibacter sp. Next base: position 4,363 of record NZ_CAXGPO010000052.1, read on the forward strand.
AATAAGAGTTTCCATTCTTGCAGGCGGCATACCGGGAAACAAAACGGTGACCATGGCGGTGCGAATGGTGATTTCAGGTTCTTCCCGTTTGGCCAGATCGGTGTAGGTCAAACCACCGCTTAATAGCAGTGCGAGCATCACAAATACGGTTAGGCGATTTCGCTCAAGCCCCAGGCGAATCAGCGACATCATAACTGCGGCTCCAGCAGTTTCACTTTCATACCATCGCGCAGATACGACACGCCCGCCGCGGCCACTCGATCACCCGCCGACAAACCTTTGCTGACTATCACTTCGTTACCGCGTACCTCGGATACCGTTACCGGGCGAGCGACAACGGACTGGCTGGCGGCGTCGTAAACATACACCAGCGCTTCGAAGTGCTTGGCGGTCAGTCGACTGGCATTGTCAAATACCAAACAATTCAATGGCAGCAGGAAACCGCGGTAATCGGCGGGCAAGGCGATATCGGCAATCACCTCAGCCGACATACCTACTCGGAGTGTTTGCGGGACAGCGTCCAGCACAGCAACGACCGGAAAGGCCGAGACACTCGCGGCACGGCTGCCCACTTCACTAATTTGCCCCTCGAACTGTACGTCGCCAAGCTCTGCCATTTGCACGGCAACCGCCTGCCCCACCGACATACTGTTAATCACTGACGATGGCACACTGAAGGCCACCTCAAAGGCATTTTCGGAGTACAAGGTCAGCAGTGTCTGTCCAGCCGCTACCGTTGCAAACGCCTTGGCACGCACGTTGGCAACAATGCCGTCAAACGGGGCGCGCAGTGCCGACTTGCGCAAGTTTTCCTCAGCCAAGGCCAGGCCCTGTTCGGCACGCTCAAGCTGCGCCGCGGCGGTCGCCAGCGCCGCCTCTGCATCGTCGTAACGCGCACGCGGTATCACGCGTTGTTGCCACATGGCCTCGTGGCGAGTGAAATTACTGCGGGCATTCTGATAGCCTGCCTGCGCCTGGGCGAGCGCGGCTTTTGCATCCTGACGGTGCAATGCAATACGCGCTGTATCAAGCTGCAATAGCAACTCTCCACGCGCGACTCGCTGCCCTTCCTGAAGCTCGACCTGCCCCAGCTGACCGCCGATATCAAACGACAACTGCGTTTCATCGTGGGCCGCAAGAACACTGGGAAAGCGCCGCTGAACCATCTTCGCTGAATCCATAACCTGATATACCTTCAATCCCCGCGGCGGCATTTCGCGATTATCGGCAGGTTTCGCACAGCCAATCAGCAGCGCACTTATCACAACAGCAAAGAATAATTTAGGCATGAGTTAATATCTTAATCAGCGCGCTACAGAAGCGCAGGAGAGAATAAACAGCACGGCAAAAAGGCCGCTACAGCACCGTGCCAACGGCGCTGCCAACCGCAGCGGTTAGCAGCATGGCCAGCGCCCCCCAGAAGGTAACGCGCAAGGCCGCAGCACGAATTGGCGCGCCGCCCACATAGGCCGCACTGCCACCGAGCAGGGCCAGGAATAATAAAATTGCCACAGGCATCACCGTGAGCAACAGGGGCGGAGACAGCGCAATCGCCAAACCCAGTGGCAACGCGCCCCCCAAGGCAAAACTGGCTGCAGACGATACCGCCGCGAGCAGCGGTTTCGCCCGGTGGTAAGGTGACAAGCCGAGCTCGTCGCGACTGTGCGCAGCCAGGGCATCGTGATCCATCATCTGCGAGGCAACTTGCTCTGCCAGCGCATCATCAAGGCCGCGCTGGATATATATCTGCGCCAGCTCTTCATGCTCCTGCACTGGATTTTCCGCCAACTCGCGCCGCTCAATCTCGATGTCGGCGCGTTCTATATCGGCCTGAGAACTCACCGACACATACTCGCCAGCGGCCATCGACATCGCGCCGGAAACCACGCCAGCCAAGCCGGTAAGCAACAGTGTATGACTGCTCGCTCCAGCGGCGGCGACACCCAACAGTAAACTGGCGGTGGAGACTATGCCGTCGTTTGCACCGAGCACCGCCGCGCGCAGCCATGCGATACGGCCCATTCGATGCTGCTCGTAGTGGTGTCGATGCTCCATATCTACCCTTAGCAAAGCGTGCACAAGACTATCGTTAACCAGTCAGAGCGGCGTTGATCTAACGCAAAAGCTCTGTCTCAAATTCTACCGCATTACTCAGCTCGGTTGTTCATAACCACAGCGGCCACAGCGCAATATTTTTCGCGTGGGGAACAGGGGGAAATCAATGCCCAGGAACACGAGAAAGGCCCAGCGACGACCTCGCCGCTCAGATTGCATTTCAGCACAACACACTGGGCACAGCGGCACATCACTGCCCTGTGACGTTTCCAGATCTGCACTTCGATCTTCGCTTAGTAACTCTCGGGCACGTTCTTCGCAGGCGGACGGCACCTGCAAGCGCACGCCCCCCAAGGCATCGGAGTAGAGCCACTGCATATTGATGGTCTGTTCATCGGCGACAAAAGCGGGAATGCCCTCAGCTTCCAGCCGAGCGCGATTTATCTGCGCTTCCCAGGGAAAGGAATAGCGGGCAACTGTGACCAACACAGGCAACACTCCTCAATTTACTGGTTGCATCGCTTCAGAGTGAAACTCAACCGCCGGTATAGGGGAACGACGTTGTCGCTAACAGTCTAGCGCGCCTGTGCTGAATGCCAAAATCGGGGGCTTGGCCTGCCCGAGGCAGGCCAGAAAGGTGGGGGGTAATTAATCGTCGAAATTCATGCCCAAACGGCGGCCTACCAGCTCGTATGACTCTACGACATTACCAAGGTCTTGACGGAAGCGGTCCTTGTCGAGCTTTTCGCGGGTGTCTTTGTCCCAGATACGGCAGCCATCGGGTGAAAACTCATCACCCAGGTAAATCTCACCGTCGCTAAACACGCCGAACTCAAGCTTGTAATCGACCAGTAGCATACCGGCATCCAGGAACAATGCCTTGAGAATATCGTTTACCTGATAGGTCAACTCACGCATCCGCGCCATCTGCTCGTCGGTCGCCCAGCCAAAACTGCGGATATGTGACTCATTGATCATCGGGTCGTGCAGGGCGTCGTCTTTCAAAAACGTTTCAAAGGTCGGTGGCGTCAGTTCCAAGCCTTCCTTAACGCCCAGACGTTTAACGATTGAACCCGCAGCGATATTGCGCACCACGCACTCAATGGGGAACATATCAAGGCGCTTTACTAACGCCTCACTGTCATTGAGAAGGCCTTCAAAATGCGTCGGCACGCCCGCCTGCTGCAGCTTTTCCATGATGAACGCATTGAACTTGTTATTGACCATGCCCTTGCGGTCAAGCTGCTCAACCTTCACGCCATCGAACGCCGAGGTGTCATTTCTGAAGGTGAGAATGAAGCGATCCGGATCGTCGGTTTTATATACCGACTTTGCTTTACCCGAATACAATTCCTCGCGTTTTTCCATGGTTTGCCTCTTTCGCTATTATGCGATTTCTAACCAGTCGAAACCGGCTTGTTGATCTGCAGACAGCAATGCTTCGCTGTTCACTAAAATAGGTTCCACCGCTGACCTCGCCAGGTCAGGAGTGTTGTTCTGTTCACTCAGGTGCGCCATCACTACGTGCTGCAAGCGCGCAACATCAACTCGGCTTAAAAGCTGCGCCGCCTGTACGTTGTTGAGATGCCCCCAATCGCCGCCCACTCGCCGCTTTAGTGATGGCGGATACGGCCCCTGTTGTAGCATCGGCATGTCGTGGTTGCACTCTAACAACAGGGCATCGCACAGCGCGTACTGCTCCTGCACGACGGGCGTAATACTACCCAAGTCCGTGAGTAAGCCGAAGGTCTTTTTTTGGTAACGAAACACAAATTGACAGGGTTCACGGGCGTCGTGCGGCACCGCGACCGGGGAAACATCAATACCGGCAATGTCCGCTGGCTTGCCCAGGGACAATTGCTGCCAGCGTTTATAAGCTCTCATTTGCTTGTATTCTGCGGTGCCAAAACTGCTGTACACCGGCAGGTCGTACTTTCGCGCCAGGGGCAGCACGCCCTTGATATGATCACTGTGCTCGTGAGTGACCAATATAGCGCTCAACTCGCTGGGCGAACGCCCGAGACGGGCCATGCGTTTTTCAGTCTCAGCAATGGTGAAGCCGCAATCCACCAGCAGGCAGGCCCCGTCAGACTCGATCAGTGTGGCGTTGCCCTTACTGCCACTACCGAGCGAGGCAAAGCGCATTAGTGCAGGTATCCCATAATCCGATTGAGCAGGATCTCCCGTTCTTCACTGCGCAAACGACGTCCCTTTTGATAATTCAAAATGATGACAGACTGCCCTTCAGCGACCGGCTTCAACTCCACCACGTAACGACTGCGCTTGGCACGATTGGCACCGAAGAAGCCGCTCAGCCAACCGTCGTCTTTGTCTTCGGGGTCGATATAACTGAGCCAGTATTTGTTGACCGCCGGCGCTTCGTCTTCAATTTCAAAACCCGCTTTGTTCAGCGCCAGTCCCAACGCTGCCCACGCCCGATCATAGGGCAGGAAAAGCCGCAGGTAGCGATTGTTACCCTCGCCTTCAATAAAGATCTTTCCTTTGCTCTTGCTGCCGCGTTTGGCAAGGATAGAAACAGACCCCTGATTTTCACTATCCGCCAAAAACTGCGCGAGTACCCGCGCCAATTGCCGCTCACGCTGAGGGTCGGTGGACTGTGCAGGCCAGGGCTGGCTGGCAATCCCCTGTTGCACCAATAAATGAATTTCGCTGGTCCCTACTTGAACGCCGTGCTCCAAACGCAGGCGAAAACGCTCCTGGGGCGCACCCTGTTCAATGTCGCGCCACTGCGTTTCGAGTATGCCCTGCTCGTTATCGATTGTGGCCAATTGCACGCCCGCGCGATCCAGGAAAACGCGCACTCGCGGCCACACCTGGCCGGGCTCTCCGTCTAACAGAATCCAGTGGTCATCATCCAGGCGCTGAATTTTGACCTCAGCTGTACCAACGTTCTTGGTGAGCTGTTCCGGGCGCGGCGCTTCGAACTCGCCCGGCAGGGGTTGGTGGTCGCGGATACCGGGAACCACATAGAGGTCGTCGAGCGCTTCATCGCTCACCCCGGTGGGCAGAACCAGCGCTTCACTAAGTTGAGCGCGACGATAATCGTGGGAGCGGTCGCGGAACGCACTGCAGGCGCTGACCGCGACAAGGCTCAAAATAACAACGGCATAACGGACGGAGCTAAAACGCATTCGTTTCTTCACTTATTAGTTAGCGCCCTTGTGGGGCGGATTACAGTAGCCCGGCGTGTTCCAAGGCCTCGCGGACCTGAGGCTGAGCCCCCTCGCTTAACGGGGTCAACGGCAGGCGAATGCCCTCTTCCATTTTGCCCATGGCATACAAGGCCCATTTAACAGGAATAGGATTGGATTCAACAAACAGTCGCTCGTGCAATGCCAGCAGTGGCGCATTCGCGGCCTCAGCCGCTGCGCGATCTCCGGCCATCGCGGCGTCACACACCGCCTTCATGGCCGCTGGCGCAACATTCGCGGTAACTGAAATATTGCCTTTACCCCCTTGCAGCATCAGCTCCATAGCGGTGGCATCGTCACCGGACAACACGTCTATTTTGTCGCCCACAGCGTCAATCAGTTCCCGGCCGCGTGCGATATCGCCGGTCGCATCTTTAATGGCAATAATATTCGGGTGATCGGCCAGTCGAACAGTGGTCGCATTTTGCATATCGCAGGCGGTGCGGCCCGGCACGTTGTATAAGATCTGCGGGATATCAACAGCATCGGCGATCGCCATATAGTGACGATACAGCCCTTCCTGAGTGGGCTTATTGTAGTAAGGCGTTACCAACAGGCAGGCATCGGCCCCGACTTCACGCGCCACTTCCGTAAGCTCAATCGCCTCGCTGGTGGAGTTCGCGCCCGTGCCAGCAACCACTTTGACACGCCCGGCAACCTGATCGACACAGGCTTTGATGAACATTTTGTGCTCGTCCATACCCAGGGTTGCTGACTCACCGCTGGTCCCCACAGCCACAATGCCATCGGTACCCTGATCAATGTGCCATTCAATCAAGCGAGACAGCGCCTGCCAGTCGATGCTGCCATCGCTGTGCATTGGGGTAACTAGGGCGACAATGCTGCCGGTAATCATGCCTGAATCTCCAGAATTTTCTGCAAGCCGCCAATGGTACTGGCCAGAGAGGCCCAGCTCAAGGGAGATTTCGCGGCCTCGGCACATTCTCTACCCGCGACAGAAACATTGCCGCAATCGGTCGGTCCAAAGCCGTATAATGCCGACAAGCCATCACTGATTAACAAAGTCAGGAGAACCGACAATGAAAATGCTCATGCCCATTCTGCTGGCGCTTGTCACCACCGTTGCCAGCGCCGCGCAGTGGCGCACCGACCCACTGACACCACTGGACCAGCGCTATATGGAAGAGCGCCGCCAAGAGCTCAACAGCCTGGTGCAAATTTCCATGGGACGTAGCTTTGGCCACGGCCGCGACAGCGACCTCCGTCTGATTCAAGACATTCTCGACCGCAAGCTGGTGAAACCCGATGAAACTGCACAACTGCAGGCAATGGGTATTATTCTGGGTGAGCACCTGCGCCGGGAAAATGGCCTGAGGTGGGTAATCTACAGCGATGCCAAAGGTCGCAGCCGCGCGTTAGAGGTGCCCGCGAAAGATGAGTTTTTGTTTCCTGTCACGCAAATTTCCAGTCGCGTACGGGTGGGTGCCGAGGTTGATGTTCAAGCGATCTACCAGCGCTTAGAACAGGAAATTAAGCGCATTAAGAAGAAAATTATCGTCCGCTAAGGGCTGAGCCGGTGCCCGACCACCGGCCTCCCCCACACGGGCAACCAAGCGCTATCTTGGCCCTTTTCCGGCAGTACACTTAGCTCAACGGAACAACATAAATAATAAGGATCAGCCCATGAGCGATACAGTATTACTCGAGCGCCATGACAGCGGCGTTGCCGTTGTCACACTCAACCGCCCCGATGCGATGAATGCGCTCAGCGCCGAGCTGCGCAGCGCCCTATGTAAACAGATGCAGTGCATCCGAGACGACGATACAGTGCGCGCAGTCGTGCTCACTGGCGCGGGCAACAAGGCCTTCACTGCTGGTCTGGACCTGAAAGAACTCGGCGCCGGAGACGACCTCAGTGCGGCAAACGATCAAGACCCGATGTCCAACCCGGTAACCGCCATTGCCGAATGCGGCAAGCCCGTTATCGGCGCGATTAATGGCGTTGCCATTACTGGCGGTTTCGAGCTCGCCCTGGCCTGCGATATTTTGCTCGCCTCCGAGCAGGCACGCTTTGCCGACACCCACGCGCTGGTGGGCATCATGCCAGGCTGGGGACTGTCGCAGAAACTGCCGAGGATTATCGGCCTGTCCCGCGCAAAAGAGATGTCGCTGAGCGGTCGCTTTATTAGCGCTGACACCGCCGCCGAATGGGGCCTTGTGAACCGAGTGTATCCCGAGGACACGCTGCTTAGCGAAGCGATCGCCCTGGCCGAAGATATTGCCTTTGTAGAGCCCGGCATGCTTAGCCGCTATCGCAACTTGATCGACGACGGTGCGAAGCAAACACTGGCATCGGCATTAACGCTGGAGCATCGCGTATCCAGTGAGTGGAATCGACAGGTAAGTAGCGAGGATGTCGAAGCCCGGCGCTTGCAGGTTATGGCCCGCGGCCGCGCCCAACAGCGCTAGCGTGCTTTCCCGCTGCCCCAGCAGATCACTGACCTCAAACGTTTAAGTAAAGCAGCAGCACCGGAATACTGATAAAACTTATCAGCGTTGAGCTAACCACCATGCCCGCCACCGTGGCTGGCTCACGCTGATATTGCACCGCCAGGAGGTAGTTAAACACCGCCGCAGGCATGGCCGACTGTAACAACACAACCTCGCGTACCAGCCCATCGAGTTCCAGCGACCACACTGTAAAAAAACCCGCACTTAAGCCCAGCGCCAAGCGAGCAACGCCGAGAATCACCGCGCGCCCGGCCACAGCAACCCGCAATGAGCCTAAGGAAACACCCAGTGTTATCAGCATTAAGGGAATCGACATGCCACCGAGGATGCTCAGGGTATTGCTCGCCGTCGCTGGCAGCGTCCAATCACAAAACACCAGTAACGCCGCCAGGGCACCGGCGTAAATGATTGGGGAGCGCAGCACCGCGCGCACTGCATTTGAGCCATTTAGCACCGCAACGCCAAGTGAAAAATGGCAAACCATCGTGGCTAAAAATACCCCTAGGGCCAACGCCAGGCCCTGCTGACCAAAGGCGAACAGGCATATCGGCAAGCCCATATTCCCGAAATTACCAAAGGTCAGCGGCACCAGGAAGTTGCGTATGGAAAGCCCCGCAAGGGCGCAAAATGCCGAACCGAGCAGCGCCGTCCAGACCAGCATTAAAAGACTTGCGGTCAGCACTTCAGACAGCACAGCCGGCGCAATCTCCACGCTGCCGAGCGTTGACACAATCAACGCGGGAGCTCCGACCCACATCACCATGCGACGCACAAATTCCTGATCGAAGGGCTGTTTGCAGCGCACCCAAACAACGCCCAAGGCGGCGCACAGCAGCACCGGCAACATTATCGGCAGTAAGGGAGATACAACAGAAAGCATGGCGACCCTAGCAGCAGGTATTGCGGTTCAGTAAAAGTGCTCGGGCCGCATTATGCGCGCTGCCAAGGGTAAATGGCAAAAAGCTAGAAGCCGTCGGGGCGCAGCATGGCGTCGTGTCCGCCATCGACAAAAATAATAGCGCCAGTCATGTAGTCGGCACCCGGCCCAAGTAAAAAACTCACCACATCGGCAATTTGCTGAGGCTGACCAATACACCCCAGCGGCACACTGTCACCGAAATCTCGCATTGCCTGACCAAGCTCGGCATCGGCCAATACCTTTTCGCTCAGAGGCGTTTGCACAATACCCGGCGCAACCGCATTGATGCGAATACCACGTCGCGCCAACTCGCCACTGCGGCGACGCAGCCAACAGCAGATGGCGTGCTTGGAACCGGCATAGGCGGAATGGGGATCGCGACTATCGGCCAGTTCGCAAGCCGCTTCCTCCTCGCCGTCGAGCAGCAATTCCACGTAATCGTTCAGAGGCACCATCGGCGCGGAGTTCGAGGCAATCATCACCACGCGACCGCCACGTGCTTCCAGCAAGTCCAGCACGCCTTCGGTCACGGCGACCGCCGCAAAATAATTGATGCGCGCAATCAGCGACGGCGGCTTCACCGATGGCCCGACACCCGCGCAAGGAATAAAGCCATCTATGCCTTCCGGGCAAAGCTGGCGAATACCGTCGATCGCTCTCTGACGGCCATTGTAGTCGCTCAGGTCCGCACAGATATCGGCATCGCGTAAATCCACCGACACAACGCGATGCCCCGCGTCGCAGAGCTGCTCGCGAATCGCTGCCCCGATGCCTGTGGCACCGCCTGTCATTGCATAGACTGCCATGATGTTATTCCTATTTTATTGTTATTAGCCGCTGGCAATTAATTGACGCTTACTGCGCTCATACTTGCTCGCCGGCGTATTGACCGCAACCGCCAAGCGCTCGGCATGCCGGGCCCGTTCCATCTGCGTCGTATCGGCCTCGCCGTAGAGGGTGTTGCGTTGACGCGCAACGCGCCCCATCGCCGCGATGCGCTGCTCCATTTCCTGAGGCGATGTCTCTTCGCCATGGCTAGCACCAGCAGCCCGGGTGATGGTTTCATTCATCAGCGTCCCGCCGAGGTCGTTAACCCCGGCATTCAAACAGGCCATGACCCCTTCCGCGCCCATTTTCACCCAGGACGCCTGAATATTGTCGATCAAGCCATTAAAGACCAAGCGTGCGACCGCATGCATCAGCAGCGATTCGCGGAACGTTGGCCCACGACGAGCGCGCCCTTTCAAATAGATTGGCGATTCTGCGGCGACAAAAGGCAGCGGCACGAATTCAGTAAAACCGCCTGTTTTCAGCTGTAACGCGCGTATTGCCAGCAGGTGATTGGCCCAGTGCTCGTAGCCGTCAACGTGGCCGAACATAATCGTTGCGGTTGTTGGCAGACCAACTCCATGGGCAACTTCCATGACCTGAAGCCACTGCTCGGTATTAATTTTATCGGGGCACAACACCGCCCTGACCCGGTCATCCAACACTTCGGCAGCGGTTCCAGGCAGACTGTGCAACCCCGCCGCCTTTAATTGCCGCAGGTAATCCTCCAGCGGCATACCGAGCGTTTGAGCCCCCTGCCAGACTTCCAGTGGCGAGAAGGCGTGGATGTGCATTGCCGGCGCCGCCTCGCGCAGCGTCGCCAATATATCCAGATAGGTCTGCCCGGTATATTCAGGATGAATGCCACCCTGCATACACACTTCGGTGGCACCGCGCTGCCAGGCCTCTTTAGCGCGCCGGGCGATTTCGTCGGCACTCAGATCATAGGGTCGGCCACGCAAATTCTCACTGAGCTTGCCCTTAGAGAAAGCGCAAAACTGGCACTTGAAATAACAGACATTGGTGTAATTGATGTTGCGATTGACAACATAACTAACGGTATCGCCACAGCGCCGCTCGCGCAGGCGGTCCGCTGCTTGGCACACGGCGGCAAAGTCTTCACCGCGCGCTTCAAACAAGCTGACAATATCCTGTTGAGTTAACCGCTGCTCAGCCTCTGCTCGCTGTAAAATATCGGCAACAGCGGCACTTGCAACAGGCCGGCGCTTAGCAAGCAATGCAAGCTCCGCCGCGGGCGCATCAGCGGCCTGCCCGGTCAGCCATTCGTCCACCCTCGGCAGGCCCTGGCCATCCACGCGACTAAGTAGGCGCGGCACCAATGCGGGGTCCAGCCAATGCTGCGCCCGTCGGACATAAGAGGGGTAGATTGTCAGGCGCTCGTGCAGGTATTTACCACTTAGCGCCGTTTCCTTGGCCAAGCGCTCCACGTGTGGCCACGGCGCTTCGGGATTCACAAAGTCGGGCGTCACTGGCGACACGCCGCCCCAGTCATTGATCCCGGCAGCAACGATCTG
>NZ_CAXGPO010000053.1:0-13400 GCF_964011655.1 uncultured Spongiibacter sp.
ACTGGCGTGGAAGCTCATGCTCAAGTACCCCAACCTGTACTACATGACCACCGCGTTTGCGCCCAAGCACTACCCGGAAGAAATCATCAAGTTCGCCAACACCCGTGGCGCCGACAAGGTGATGTACGCGGGCTACTTCCCCATGGGGCTGTCACTGGACCGCATCTTCAAAGATCTGCCCAATGTCCCGCTGAAAGACGAAGTATGGCCGAAGTTCCTGAGTGAAAACGCACGCCGTGTGTTCAAGCTCGACTGATTCACCCGCTTGGGTCATGCGCGATAAAACGGCAGTCACTAGACTGCCGTTTTTCGTTGTACTGGCGTTATATTTTTAACGATAACAATAAGAGGGCATTGCCGTGAGCTTGAGCTTGCAAGAGATTTCTGACCGCCTTGAAATACAGGACCTGCTATTCCATTACGCCGATATTATCGACCGGCAGGCGGCCGACGAGCTGCGTGACGTGTTCACGCCGGACGCGGCGATAGACTACAGCGCTTTTGGTGGCTCAGTGGGTGATGTGGAGACCACAATCGCGTTTTTGAAGGAAGCGCTGCCTGCCTTCAGTAATACCCAACACCTGAACGCGAACATTCAGATACGCGTTGACGGTGACCGCGCAACCGGGCGGGTAATGTGCTTTAACCCGATGGAAATGCCGCTGGGTGAAGAAAGCCAAGTATTTATGCTGGGCCTCTGGTACGTAGATGAATACCGCCGTGGCGACAATGGTTGGCAAATTTCCAGCCGCCGTGAAGAGCGCAGCTGGGTATTTAATGTGCCCGACTTTATGGGCTTGTAAGAGGCAGCCCTAGGCCGGAAGGTCCACAGGTGCGCCGCCGTCGCGCTTAGTACTGGTTACCACCTCGGGTTTAGTCGTCAGTTTCTTTGCATCCGGCGGCACGAAGCTGATCACTGTGTCGCCGTTTTGCAAGCGGCGACTGGATTTGCTCAACCACTCCAGCTTGCCACTTTCCGGAATTAGGGCCAGTTGCACTGCCTCGTCTGGCAGGCTGCTGAGAAACTGGGACTCGTCGAAGCTCTCCGTGATACTGGTTTTACGAAAGCCCCAACCGCGAATGAGCCGGGTCCACATTTCGGCGTAGGATACATTGCTTGAAAATGCGGTGATTCCGCGACGGGTTTCGGGGACTTGGTGTTTTTCGCGCTCGCTGCCACTGTCGTGGGGCTGAAAAACGCGGTGGCGTCCAATATGGGGGGCGTAGTGGTTACACACCATGGAGTTGTAATGGTTGTTACCTGTGGCCGCCAGCACGGTGTATATGTTGTCCAGCGCCATCGCTTCCTCGGCCATATCGGACAATACTTCGCCGAACCAGGTTTCAATACCGCGCTGACGGGCCGTTTGTAATCGCGCCCACTCGCTGTCGGCGATGATCACATCCTGCTTTAGGTTCTTCAGCTCCAGTGCGAGTTCTATGGCCCACGGTGAGGCGCCGACAATCAAGATGCGGCCTTTGCCCGGCGAGCCTAATTTCAGTAGGCGGGTGAGGGGTCCCAATGAGAAGCCGTGGGCAAGTACCGTCACAAATATCAACATAAAGACGGCGGGTACCAGATACTGAGCATCACTAAAGCCGGCATCGATCAACGCTGGTGAAAATGCACCTGCAGAGGCCGCCGCCACCACTCCGCGAGGGGCGATCCAGCCAATTAACAATCGGTCGCGCCAGTCGCCACCCGCGCCGATCGTTGCCAGGTACACCGCGAGAGGGCGCACCACAAACAGAAACGCCAGCACCATAAATATCAGCGGAGGGTGTATCGCGCGAATGGATTCCATGGTGAGTGAGGCGGTGAGGACCACGAACAAAAATGACACGAGTATCAGTGTTAAATACTCTTTAAAGCGCCGCATTTCATCCAGACTGCGCAGGCGCATATTGCCCATCACAATGCCCATCAGGGTTGTCGCCAGCAGGCCGGATTCGTGCTGCACCAAGTCCGCCAGAGCATATACCGCCAGTACCGACGCGATGATTACTGGCGCTTTCAAGTATTCCGGTATCCAGCCCTGACGAAAGCTCACTCCCAGGCCGTAGGCAATGCCGCCGCCCAATAGCAGCGATACACTGATGGCCAGGCCCAGACTGGTTAATACGTGGCCGATCGCTGGGCCTTCACCCGAGTACAGCAAGTACTGGTAAACCAGCACCGCGAGCAGCACCCCGATGGGGTCGTTGATAATACCTTCCCACTTCAGGTAAGACGCGGTGCGCCGGTTTAGTTTGGCGTGTTTTAACAGCGGCATGATTACCGTGGGGCCAGTGACCACTAAAATCGCCCCGAGTAGCGCCGAGACGCCCCAACTGAGCTGGCCAACCCAATGGGCGGCGGCGGTGCCCAGCAGCCACGCAAAAATCACCCCGAGGGACGTGAGTCGCCGCGTAACTTTTGCGGTTTCTCGCAATTCGTGGAACTGAAGGTTCAGTCCCCCCTCAAAGAGGATGATCGCTACAAACAGTGAGGTAACGGCTTTTAAACCGTCGCCAAAGTCGTCCAGCGGCGAGATCCAGCCGCTGAGTGGGCCAAGTATCAGGCCACCCGCAGCGAGTAGTACAATGGCCGGCAGGCGGAACCGCCACGCCAGCCATTGACAGAAAATACCTAAAACCAGAATGCTGACCAGAGTAAGGGTCATAAACCACCAAAATTAAAAACTTGCGTTACAGCCCGCCACATTGGCATGAAGCGAGGTAGACAGTAAAGACGCGACAGCGATCAACGTCTACGCACAAATACCGGGCTAGGATGACGCAGGGTAAAGAGATAATGAAATGAAATGTAGTTCCTTGGGTGTTTTTCGCAACAGCTTTTTAGCCAGTGTATTGCTCGTGTCGGCCTGTGCTCTGCCTACTCAGGAGCGCGTGCTGTTCGATGGTGATGCGGGCAGCGTAGTGTTTGAAGGCCGGATGAATGGCGACATGCCGCGCGAGGGGAAATTGGTGTTTAGCGCCAGTCGCAGCGAATTTAGCGGTCGCTTTGACGATGCTGGCTTTCCAAAAGAAGGTGTGCTGACCCAGGTGTATTCTGATCGCTTCGGGGAGCCGCTCACACTCACTTTGGATGGCCGGTTTCGGTATAACGCCAGCGAGCGGCAGTTACGCTTTCGCGGCGCGTTTGTTTTGAGCGATAGCAAACAACGCGTATTGGCTGAGTCACACAAGAGCCAATGGGTGAGCCAATATCCGGCAGCGGTGTTTCGCATATCGCCGCCGTTGTTTGCCATGGAGGGCAAACAGCAGTATCGCCAGTATCGCCGCGATATCAGCCCCGCTAACGCCCCCCGCAGACTGTTGAGTATCTACCGTCCCGTGTCGGGGCCCTTCATTGTCAAAGCCAACTATCAAGACGGCCTGCCGCGCGGTGTTGCACAAATTCGCCGTGAACTCAGTAGCGGCCAGCGTTATGTTATTGAGCGCCAGTATTTTAACTATCAATTACCCGACCAGCGCAGTCACTACTTTTACTTTGAACCGGGCAGCTTTGAGCGGGTTAGCATTATCGGCGGTTGCGAAGCGCCAAACCTCACCGTCCCCCAGCAACTGATCAACGTCTATGCCTACGACTGCGACAGTGGCAATTTCTATGCATTGAGTGAAAGCCTGCCGGCCTCTGTGCTCAGTATTGCCAGCAGCCAGATCGATAACAGCGGCCGCTTCCACAAAGTACGCATCATGCACCACGGTAATACCTCAGAATTTGAGGTGGATGCCGAGGCCTTATTGCAGGGGGTATTGCGCCCCCACGGTCTGTATTTAGACTGGCATTACGGTCAATTGCGCGCCGCCCACCACGCACAGCACGGGCAAGCTGTTGGCGTAGGTATTGAGCAGCTTAGTGCTGGCGAGCCGCGTTTTATCAGCCACCGGCTCGAAGGCAGCGAGGGAAGCGCGCCATCTGAAAGTCAGCACGCCGCGCTCAATGGCCTAACAGCCAACGACGCTGAGCGCCTGGAGCAGATATTTAAAGCCAAGGGGGTAGGGAGTCTAAACACGCGCCGGGCGGAAGCGCTGAAATCTGCACTGGTGAAAGCCTATCAGCAACCAGCGGCGGATGCCGTCAAGCAATTGCCCGGCGCCTTGAGCCTTTATCAGCGCTGGCAGCAAGACTCTAATGCGCTGCTCTCCCGTTGGCCTTGGGCATCGCGCCGCAGTGCGAAGGATATCTCAACCCTGCGCCGTGCGCTGCTTGCCAAACACCAGCACTACAGCGAACAACTGGAAGCGCTGCATGCAGAGCAGGCGCTGCGCTTTTGCCGGAGTCAGGGTGAGAGCTTTGATGCATTGCGCTGGCAGTGCCGCCTACAGGCCGATGTGACCATTGCGCAGATATGTCAGCAGGCCTACGGTATTAACCGATGCGACGCAATGCAGGCCGAGTTTGGCGCCAATAGCCAGTAAGCTAGCGCTGGTGTCGGCGGCAAAAAACTCTACAATGGGCGGCCTTTTTGCCGCCTTTTTTATACTGGAATTATCGATTTTATGTGGTTTAAAAATCTGCTCGTCTACCGTTTTACCCGTCCCTTTAGCACCAGCCTGGAAGAACTTAATGAAAAGCTCAGTGCCGCGGCATTCCACCCTTGTTCGAGCCAGGAGCAGTCGAGCTATGGATGGAGCAAGCCCCTAGGCGACGCCGGCAGCGAGTATCTGCACGCGGCAAACGGCTGCGTCATGTTGTGTGTTAAACAGCAGGAAAAAGTCTTGCCTGCCGCCGTGGTTAACGAAGTGCTCGATGAAAAAATTCGCGAAATTCAAGAAGCTGACGGGCGCAAGCCGGGCCGAAAAGAGCGAACGGATATGAAGGAAGAGATTGTTTTCGACCTGCTGCCGCGCGCTTTTTCGCGATCCAGAAAGCTGTACGCCTATATCGACATTGAAGCGGGCTTGCTGTTTGTCGACAGCGCCTCCCACAAAAAGGCCGAGGAGCTTCTCACCCTGTTGCGCGAGACCCTTGGCAGTTTGCCCGTCATTCCTTTGAAAGCTAAGAACACTGCTCAGCATTGTCTGACCGAATGGGTTGCCGGCGCAGCGCCAACCGGTTTTGAATTAGGCGGAGAGTGTGAATTGCGTGATCGCGCTGATGAAACGGCCGTCATTCGCGCCAAAAACCAAGACTTGTCCTCGGAGCAAATTCAAAGCCATTTGCAGTCTGGTATGTTTGTCAGCAAGTTGGCCATGACATGGACCGGCGGGATCGATTTCGTGGTTGATGATCAGCTGAGTATAAAGCGTATTGCGTTTGGTGACTTGATCCGTGAGCGCGCCGACGACATCAATGCCGATACCATGGCCGAGCAATTCGATGCAGACTTCAGCATTATGGCGGGCGAATTTGCGAAATTTATCCCGGCAGTCATTGCCGCCTTTGGCGGCGAAGAGGTGGAAGAGGGCGCCGCATAGTGCGCCATAGCATGCAGTAATGCGCTGATCATGCAGACCAGCGCATTGCCTTACTTGCCGCTGCGGGTGATCTTGTCCAGATAGCCCATCGCAAAAGCAGACACCACAAAGGTGATGTGCAGCAATAAATACCACATAATTTTATCGTTATCGATCTGCTTGGCGTTCATGAATACCTTAAGCAGATGAATAGACGAAATTGCCACGATAGAAGCCGCGACCTTGTTCTTAAGTGAGCCCGCATCCAACTTGCCGAGCCAGCCAAGCTTATCGGCGTCATCATCGACATCCAGCTGGGAAACAAAATTTTCGTAACCGGAAAACATCACCATCACAATCAGGCCACCCACCAGGGCGATGTCGATTAACGACAGGGTGACGAGAATTAAATCTGCTTCCTTCATCGAGAGAATATGCGGAAACACATGGAAAATTTCCTGGAAAAATTTGATGCCAAGAGCAAGCAAGACCAGGCTGAGGCCGAGATAGATCGGCGCCATGATCCAGCGGGATGAATACATGAGTTTTTCAAACATTTTTTCCATGGCGGTAAAGACTCTGTATTAAAACGAAGGGTTATTGGCCAACAGGCAGTTGGGCGCGATAATAACGGTGATACCGCGGAGACTCAACGGATAAAATGCCCGCCTGCCTGCTACAATCAGAGCCCCTAGATTCTGCCAATAGATACTGCCAATCCAAGTAAGGAAGCCGAATGGCCAGGACAAAAACTGCCAAAAAGAAAGCCCCCGCTAAACAAAAGAGCTTTGAGCAAACCCTGTGGGACACCGCCGACAAGCTGCGCGGCACGGTGGAGTCCTCTGAGTACAAGCACGTGGTGCTCAGCCTGATCTTCCTCAAGTTTGTCAGTGACACCTTCGAGCAGCGCAAGCAGCAGCTCATTGACGAGGGGCAGGGCGACTACGTGGACATGGTGGAGTTCTACACCATGAAAAACGTGTTCTACCTGCCAGAAGCAGCCCGCTGGTCATCTATCCAGAAGCAGGCCAAGCAAGACGACATCGCGGTGAAAATCGACACTGCCCTGCACACTCTGGAGAAGAGCAACCCTGCACTGAAAGGCGCCTTGCCCGACAACTATTTCTCACGCTTGGGTATTGATGTGAGCAAGCTGTCGGCGCTGATCGACTCCATCAACAATATCGACACTTTGGTGCGCAGCGATATGGCCAGCCCGGAGCAGCAGGCTGCCAGCGAGCTGGATATTGTCGGGCGGGTGTATGAGTACTTCCTGGGCAAGTTTGCCGCCACCGAGGGCAAGGGCGGGGGCGAGTTCTATACCCCTAAGTGCGTGGTTAACCTGCTGGCGGAAATGATCGAGCCCTACCACGGCAAAATCTACGACCCTTGTTGTGGCTCGGGCGGTATGTTCGTGCAGTCCGTTAAGTTTATCGACAACCACCAGGGCAACAAGAAAGACATCTCCATTTACGGTCAGGAGCAAACCAGCACCACCTACAAGCTGGCCAAGATGAACCTGGCTATTCGGGGCATCTCCGCCAACTTGGGCGAGGTGCCCGCCGATACCTTCTTTAAAGATCAGCACCCGGACCTCAAGGCCGACTTCATTATGGCCAACCCGCCTTTTAACCTGGATCAGTGGCGCGGCGCCGATGAACTCACCGACGACCCGCGCTGGTCAGGTTACGACGTGCCGCCGGTGGGCAACGCCAACTACGCCTGGATACTGCATATGGTGTCCAAACTGTCTGATCGCGGCGTCGCGGGCTTTGTATTGGCTAATGGCTCTATGAGCACCAATACCAAGGGCGAGGGCGCCATTCGCCAAAAGTTGATCGAGAACGATTTGGTGGACTGCATGATCGCGCTGCCGGGCCAACTGTTCTACACCACCCAGATTCCCGTTTGCCTGTGGTTTATCACCAAAAACAAAAAGGCGGAGGCCATACCCGGCCACCCAGACAGTAACCACCGTGACCGCCAGGGTGAAACCCTGTTTATCGACGCCCGCAATATGGGCAGCATGATCGACCGCACCCACAAAGAACTCACCGGTGATGACATTGCTGAGATTGCCCGCACTTACCACGCCTGGCGCGGTGAAGCGAAGGATGCCAGTTATGAAGACAAGCCCGGCTACTGCAAAGCTGCCACGCTGGACGACATCAAAGCCAATGACTATGTGCTAACGCCAGGGCGCTATGTGGGCGCGGCTGAGATCGAAGATGACGGCATTCCCTTTGAGGTGAAGATGGCGGAGCTTACCCAGACGCTTTATAAACAGATGGATGAGGCTTCGACGCTGGATGGGGTGATTCGGGAGAATTTGGCGGGGCTTGGGTATGGGCGGTGAGTGGCAATCAGCTCGGCTTCTTGATCTGTATGATGTTAGTTCAGGTCTTTCCAAGCCAGCAAAGGACTTTGGTTCAGGGTTCCCTTTTTTGGCTTTCAAGGACGTTTTTAACAACGCTTTTGTGCCCTCCAACCTGTCGCAATTAGTGCAGTCTAATGAGAAGGAACAGGTAAAGTGCTCGGTCTTATACGGAGACGTTTTTCTAACTCGTACCAGCGAAACGATGGACGAGTTAGGTATGAGCTCAGTGGCCTTAAAAGACTATCCTAATGCCACATTCAATGGCTTTACTAAACGCCTGAGACCGAAAGAGTCGAACGACCTGGTGCCGGAGTACGTTGGTTACTATCTGCGTAGCCCTATGTTTCGGCAGACAATGCTGTCTTTCTCAACTATGTCCACTAGAGCCAGCTTGAACAACGAAATGATAGGTAAGCTGGCCATCGAGTTTCCCGCGCGGGAACAACAGCGCGTAATTGCTTCATACCTGAAGTCCTTAGACGACAAAATCGAACTCAATCGCCAGATCAACACCACGCTGGAGTCCATGGCGCAGGCTCTCTTCAAAAGTTGGTTTGTGGACTTTGACCCCGTTATCGACAACGCGCTGGCGGCGGGCAATGACATCCCCGACGCTCTGCAAGCGAAAGCTGCCAAGCGCCAAGCCCTGGGAGATAAGCGCAAACCCCTGCCAGATGGCCTACAACAGCAATTCCCCGATCGCTTTGTGTTTACCGAGGAAATGGGGTGGGTGCCGGAGGGGTGGGAGGTTGGCAGCATCTACGAGTTGGCAGAAGTTGTTTATGGCGCCCCTTTTTCCTCAAAGCAGTTTAATGAGGATAGACAGGGGCGGCCGATTATTCGGATCAGAGACCTAAAGACGGGGACTCCGCAGATGTGGAGTGAGGAATTGCATCCGAAGGCAACTCTTATAACAGGTGGTGATGTCGTAGTGGGCATGGATGCGGAGTTTAGGCCTGTACTGTGGTCCGGAGAAGATGGCTATCTCAACCAGCGATTGTTTTTGGCTAGGCCTCGAGCAGACTATATAAATAGCTTTTATGTGCAATTTTCTCTTTCCCCCCTTTTGGCGCTTGAAGAGTTAGCTCAGGTGGGTACGACGGTTGCCCATCTAGGGAAAAAGGACATTGATAAGTTTGTCACCCTCAAGGCTAGTCATTCTGCGATTAGTGCGTTCTCCAAGATCACTGGCCCGATGCATGGACGACTTGTTGGAAATTATAAGGAACTTCGGGTGTTGGTTAAAATTAGGGACACCCTTCTCCCCAAACTCCTTTCCGGTGAACTCCGCATTCCCGAGGCAGAAAAGCAGCTGGCCGAGGCGCTATAGCGTATGGGTTGGGCGTTGGGCATGATGGTGTTTTGCCTGTGTAGCGATCGCAGGGCGGCGATATGAGCACCAATCCGATGAATGAACTGCTTATCTTTGAAACCGACCAACAGCAAGTGGAGGTGCGCCTGCAGGGCGAGACCCTTTGGGCAACTCAGAGCCAGATGGCGGAGCTGTTTGCCACCTCTACCGACAATATTGGTCTTCACTTGAAGAACATCTATCAAGACAAGGAGTTGGATGAGGGGGCAACTACCGAGGATTTCTCGGTAGTTCGTCAGGAAGGTAAGCGGCAGGTACGTCGAACTCTGACGCACTACAATCTCGATGCCATTATTTCTGTGGGTTACCGGGTAAACTCCAGTCAAGCCACGCGTTTTCGGCAGTGGTCTACTCGTGTGCTGCGGGAATACCTGACTCAAGGCTATGCGCTGGATAAGGCGCGCTTTGAGCGCAATGCGGCCGAGTTAGAGCAGGCCTTGTTGTTGATTCAGCGCACGGCGAAGCGCCCGGAGCTGAGCAGTGAGGCGGGCCGTGGCTTGGTGGATATTGTCTCTCGCTATACCCAGACCTTTCTCTGGCTGCAGCGCTATGACGAGGGGCTACTGGAAGAGCCTGATGGGCAGAGCGGCGGCACATTGCCCTGCCAGAGGGTATGCAGGCTTTGCTGGCGTTAAAGCAGCAGTTGATCACCAAAGGCGAAGCCAGCACTTTGTTTGGATGGAGTGTGGAAACCGTAGGTAAGCACATGAACATGGTGTTCCAGGAAGACGAGCTGGATCTCGGGGCAGTTGTCGCCAATTTTGCGCCAACTGCCGAGCACTTCTCGGTAGTTCATCGTTATCATTAAAAGGCAATTTAGCCCATGAATATCAGTGCTGAACAAGTTGATCTTTGGCGAACGGCATCATCGGAATCGAAGATTCTGGGGCTTAAAGAGGCCAAAACCCAATAGAATCCAAGCGATAGGCTCGCTACATTCCCGCTTGGGCCTAAAGGTATTTCATAGCAAACCCCATGGTGGTGCGCGAAGCCTTCTAACCGGTTGAAAAATAAAGACTATCTTATTTCATTGCAAATCCAACTATCTGTAAAAACCGGGTAGTTGCTCGGGAAACTGTCACTATGATGACCATTCATGCCACCAAGAAGTTAATGGCGAAGCTGCCGGTGAACGAGGCGGGCCTATTACCACTGAGGGAAAAGACGATTTACCTTGCCGAGCGGGATGATGCTGCTCCCAGCCCATTGGGTAGCTGGCATGCGAATCTGTTGACGCTACAGCGGCGCAACTGCGTATTACTGGTGCATGATCAAACGCGCTTTCCGGTATTTATTCCCGCCTTGAAAAAAGCAGACTTGGCGAACCTGGATTGGTGGTTTAGTGATGCCTTGATGAATACTTTGCTGAAATGTGGCGCCAACGACCGACAGATGGCGCTGGCCGCCGAAATGCTGCATCGATTGCAGGTGGATTCGGTCTGCGACCGCTCGGTGCAGGGCACAATGAATCGGATGGCGAGTGATATCGAGCATATGCTCTACTACGATTCGATTAACCTTGCTGAAATTACAGGCTATCGGCTTAGTGCTTGGCTAGCCCACCGGCCTTGTAGCGTCAAAGGACGAAAAGACTGTGTTTGGCCGGACCGGGAGTTTTTTGCGTTACTGGATCAGGCAGCGTTGTCTGGCCCGATACCAGACAATGTGATTAGTTTGGACGCTCACAGATAATAAGTACGATGTAAGCGCGCTAGTGGGGCGGTTGTAAGAAGCTAGCCATAGGGATCGGTATAAACGGAAGGTTCTTTAAGGAAGAAAAATTGGAAGAACTGTCATTATTTAGTGCTGTTAGTCGAGCAGTGAGATGTAGTCTTTAAGCAAAGACACTGTTTGCGGGAGTTGCTGTCTTTGTAGTGTCGCCAAAAAGGTCTCAACGTTCATTGTTGGGCTTTTTAGCGCCAGACGTTGTTGGCGAAGGGCTGAGCAGCATGGCCCAGGTGCCATATCAATTTGGTAGAAGATGAATTCGTCCGGATGCAGGGCTTCAATGCCAAAGGGGCGAAGTTTGTGTTCCGGAAAGTCCTTTAGGTTCATGGTGATTATGGCATCTGCATTGCAGCGGATAGCCGCAGCCAATACATGACGGTCGTCTGGATCTGGCAGTTCTAAGGTGTCTATCAGGCCTTCATAACCGCTTACCTTCGCGTCCAAGATGTGTGTATCCATCAGCTGACGAGTGGCTTCCAGTTTGTCTCGGCTGTGCTGGCCTGTGCGGAGCAGTCCGCGAATCCATTCCTCGTGGATATGATCGGTCCAATGTGCCTTGAATAGGTCAATCATTGCCAACCGCATTAAGGTATCCCGCAGCGGTGCGGGATACAGCACGCAAGCATCAAATACCACGGTAAACTTGCTCATGGGTCTCTAGTACCCCATACCTTCGTCCTGAGATAGTGCTGTTAGCTGATTCAGTGCGTCGTTCCGCTTTTGCTGTGTTTGCTCCTTGTACGCCATAAGGTCTGTGAGCAGTACCCGGCGGTGCGCGCCGACCCTCCGGAAGGGGATCTCACCCTTTTCCAGCAAGCCCACCAGAAAGGGGCGACTGACGTTCAGTAGATTTGCCGCTTCCTGAGTACTGATTTCTTGGTGATGGGGGACAAGGCTGATTGCGTTACCTTTGGACATCTCTGCCAGCACATCCAGCAGTATTTGCAGGACATGACCGGGCAAAACCAAGTCATCGGACTCGCCGTTACTGCCCTTTAACGATAGCTGTACTCGCTCAGCATCGGTGTACTTAGAAAGAGTCCGGCTGCTCTCTTTAGCTTGCTCAACCTCCGTTGGATTAGGCATGTGCAATACATTGTTCATGGTTTTCCTCCTACGTGGCAAGATTGCCGCACGGCCAGTGGCCTATTGTCTGCTCAATATAAACGAAATAAACGAAATAAACAAAATGAAAAATAAGGGCTTTCCTTCCACGGGTAATCGAAGTCGCGGTAACATCCAAGCTTTGCACCAACGCTGAGCCGTACGTCTAATAAATCGGTGCAGGAATGGCGAATTGGCACAAGGATGAAGTGATAGATGAGCTTTAATGAAGCCATGCTGGAGATAGCCATTATCGACCTGCTGGGTGAGCAGGGTTACCCCCATAGCCTGGGTGGTGAGCTAGCCCGCGACACGAGGGAGGTGTTGCTTAAAGACGACCTGCGGGCGTATCTGATGCGCCGCTATGCCAGCGACAACATCACCTCAGGTGAAATCGACGCCATTATTCGCAAGCTTGAGGCCTTCTCTGCGGCTGACCTGTATGACTCTAACCGGGCGATTCACCGCTTGGTGGCTGATGGTTTTTTGCTCAAACGCGAAGCCGTGGCTGATGCCCGGCACAAAAGCCAGAAAGACCTCTACATTCAGCTCATTGATTACGTGGGGCTGCCCGAGGCGAGAATGCCTGACCCCGACTCGCTGGATGCCGTAATAGCACATGACGAAGAAGGCTATGCCCTGGAGCGCGATGACTGGAATACCTACCGGGTAGTCAGCCAGTTAACGGTTGAGGGCAACGAGACGCGTATTCCCGATGCGGTGCTCTACATCAATGGTTTGCCCTTGGTGGTGTTTGAGTTCAAGAGCGCGGTGCGAGAAGAGGCAACAATCCATGATGCCTATGTGCAGCTGACCACCCGCTACAAGCGCGATATTCCCGAGTTGATGAAGTACAACGCCTTGTGTGTCATCAGTGATGGCGTGAACAGCCGGGTGGGCTCACTGTTTGCACCTTACGACTTCTATTACACCTGGCGCAAAGTCACCGGCGATGAAACCATCGAGCAAGATGGCATCAATGCTCTGCACACCATGTTGGAAGGCTTGTTCGACCAGCGTCGCTTGCGGGAGGTGCTGCGTCACTTTATCTACTTCCCGGATGTGTCCAAGAAAGAAGAGAAGATCGTTTGCCGCTACCCCCAGTTCTACGCGGCCACCAAGCTCTACGAGAACATTCTGCGTCACCGCAAGCCAGAGGGTGATGGCAAGGGCGGCACCTACTTTGGTGCCACCGGCTGCGGTAAAAGCTACACCATGTTGTTTCTTAGCCGGTTGCTGATGAAGAGCCTGGCCTTTGAGAGCCCGACGATTGTGCTGATTACCGATCGCACCGACCTGGACGACCAGCTTTCCAAGCAGTTCACCAATGCCAAAACCTATGTGGGCGACCAGACCATTGTGAGTGTGGAGAGCCGCGCCAAGCTGCGAGAGCTGCTAAAAGGGCGCAGCAGTGGC
>NZ_CAXGPO010000054.1:0-13154 GCF_964011655.1 uncultured Spongiibacter sp.
AAATCTCTGGTAATCGTGGAGTCGCCGGCCAAAGCTAAGACGATCAACAAATATCTGGGGTCAGATTTTGTTGTTAAGTCCAGTGTGGGCCATATCCGGGACCTACCCACTAGCGGCAGCAGCAAGGCCGGGGCAGATCCGAAGGAGCGAGCCAAGGCCGCCGCGCTAACGCGCAAAATGTCGCCGGAAGAGAAAGCGCGCCACAAAAAGAAAAAGGCGCGTGAGCAGTTGGTGGCGAGAATGGGCGTTGACCCGGAAAAAGGCTGGAAGGCGCGCTATGAAATACTGCCCGGCAAAGAAAAAGTCGTCAGCGACCTGAAAAAGCTGGCCGCCGATGCCGACACCATCTATCTCGCGACCGACCTTGACCGCGAAGGGGAGGCGATAGCCTGGCATTTGCGCGAGGCGATTGGTGGCGACGACTCGCGCTACAAGCGCGTCGTTTTCAACGAAATTACCAAAAAGGCGATTCAAGAAGCCTTTTCCGCTCCCACCGAGCTCGATATCAACAGGGTTAATGCCCAGCAGGCGCGTCGCTTTCTCGATCGCGTTGTTGGTTATATGGTTTCGCCACTGTTGTGGGCAAAGATTGCACGAGGCTTGAGTGCAGGCCGAGTACAATCGGTGGCCGTGCGCCTGATAGTTGAGCGCGAGAAGGAAATCCGCGCTTTCGTGCCAGAGGAATACTGGCAAATCCATACGAACAATCGCGCTGCGGCAGGGCCGCTGCGTTTGGAAGTCAAAAAGCAGGGGGCGAACAACTTCCGGCCCAATAACAAAGAGTCAGCGATGGCGGCGGTGACCGCGCTTGAAGCCGCAAGCTTTGAAGTAGCCAGCCGCGAAGACAAGCCGACGCGGAGCAAGCCTGGCGCGCCGTTTATTACGTCTACGCTGCAACAAGCGGCGAGTACGCGCTTGGGGTTTGGCGTTAAGAAAACCATGATGCTGGCGCAGCGCCTCTACGAGGCGGGTTATATCACCTATATGCGTACTGACTCGACCAATTTGAGTAATGACGCTGTGGAAGCCTGTCGAGGGTACATTGAGCAGAATTTTTCCACGCGTTACCTGCCTGGGCAGCCCCAACGCTACTCAAGCAAAGACGGTGCTCAGGAGGCTCACGAGGCGATTCGCCCCTCCGACGTCAATGTCGAGCCGACCCAATTGTCCGGCATGGAGCGGGATGCGGAGCGTCTTTACACCTTGATCTGGCGGCAGTTTGTTGCCTGCCAAATGGTGCCTGCTGAGTTCACCAGCACGTCTATCACGGTCAAAGCGGGGGAGTTTGAGCTGCGTACCCGCGGCCGCGTGATGCGCTTTGATGGGTTTATGAAGGTTCAGCCGCCGGCTGCGAGCAAAAAAGACGACGATCAGGAACTGCCCGATGTAAAAGTCGGAGATCATCTTGAGTTGCTTGAGGTTGATCCCAGTCAGCACTTTACCAAGCCTGCGCCGCGTTACAGCGAGGCAGCGTTGGTAAAAGAGCTTGAAAAGCGCGGCATCGGCAGGCCATCGACCTATGCGTCCATTATTTCTACGATCCAGGACCGCGGTTACGTAAAAGTTGAAAATAGACGCTTCTACGCCGAAAAAATGGGCGATATTGTCACCGATCGTCTAGTCGAGAGTTTCAGCAATCTTCTCGACTACAGCTTCACCGCGCGGATGGAAGAGTCCTTAGATAGCGTTGCTTCTGGCGACAAAAACTGGACGGCGCTGCTGGATGAGTTTTACAGCAATTTTAGGGCGACCCTCGAAAAAGCGGAGGGCAGTGACGATGGGATGCGCAGCAACCAGCCCACCGAAACGGATATTCCCTGTCCGAAGTGCGGGCGTAATATGCAAATCCGCACGGCCAGCACCGGTGTCTTTTTAGGGTGCTCGGGTTATGCCTTGCCGCCCAAAGAGCGTTGTAAGCAAACCATCAATCTGGTTCCCGGTGAGGAATTTATTAGTATTGATGCGGAAGACGAAGAGGCAGAGTCTCGGGTCTTGCGCAGTATGCACCGTTGCAAGCTGTGCAACACGGCAATGGAGAGTTACCTGATCGACGAAAGTCGCAAATTGCACATTTGTGGCAATAACCCCGATTGCAGCGGCTATGAGATTGAGCAGGGCGCCTTTAAGGTTAAAGGCTATGACGGCCCAATTATCGAATGTGATAAGTGTGGTGCTGACATGCAGCTGAAAACGGGGCGCTTCGGCAAGTATTTCGGTTGCACGAGCGAGAGCTGCAAAAACACACGCAAATTACTGCGTAACGGCGAAGCGGCACCGCCGAAAATGGACCCGGTTCCTATGCCGGAGTTGCAGTGTGAAAAAGTCGATGACCACTACGTACTCCGCGACGGTGCCTCCGGACTGTTCCTGGCTGCCAGTGGCTTCCCCAAAAACCGTGAAACCAGGGCACCCAAGGTGAAAGAGATTCTGCCTCACCAGGCAGAGATCGATCCTAAATACGCTTTCTTGTTTTCTGCGCCAGCGCAAGACAACGAGGGGCGAGATACTGTTATTCGCTACAGCCGTAAGACCAAGGAGCAGTATGTGCAGTCTGAGGTTGACGGCAAACCCAGTGGTTGGTCCGCCTTTTATGAAGGCGGTAAATGGGTGGCGCATGTAAAGCAGAAAAAAGCGGCTAAAAAATCGCCAGTGAAGAAAGCGAAGTAGGGCGTATGTCAGAGAGTTACCGGGGGCAGTGCAACCTCCATTTACACTTCGCTAAGCAGTATCTCGCTGACAGTGAAGGGGACGCCGAGCCACAGTGGAGCGGGCATTATCAGCGAGCTTGTGTTGAGTCTGCGTTGTGGCAGCTACGGCTGGCCTACGAGTGCCATTTGGCCGACTTACTCATCCAGCAACCGCTATATAGCCAGACTTTACCCACTGGGCGTATGAATGCTCAAGTATTGACGAAGGCCGCGCACCCTCCGGAAATTGCAGAGTTGGCTGATCGCGAAATACACGATGATCAGTTGAAGTGGATGCTGGACTACCGTTTTGTGCGCCAGCCCGGTGATGCAAAACAGTACAACCCGTCGCTGCTAAGCACCGTTACGGTTTCTGATCAGGACGATATTGAGCTTGCTAAGGGCTGCTTGCAGTTCCTCAGCGAGCTGATCGCGAGACACCGAAGCACACTCTTGGAGTATTGATAGGTCGGTCTACTGACAGATTGGCCTACTGGTCGCTGGGTTTGTTACACTTAGCAAACGCGTCAACGCGTGGTGATAACAAACAAGGGAAACTCTGTGCTGGCTTATTTAGAATTGGTTGAATTGGCAAATGGCGATATCGTGCTTCAGCGTTCCGAAGGCGACGAAAAGCCATTGGTGATGATCCGGTTCTCAAGTGAGGCCAGAGAGCAAATTCCAGGCTCATGTTTAGAGATCGCCCGTGCAATGGTGCAGGCTGGTCTAGAAGCTGCGCAGGTTGTGAGCGAAGAGCTTAGTGACGACGCCGCTGAAGCACAAGACGACGATCAGGACGATATTCACCCCCCATCAAAGACCCTCCACTAGGGCATAGAGCACCTCTTTACCCCTTATGTATCGTGGCTGCTGGGTCCCTCTTGGCTGTTAATTTTGAAGCTGTATCACCAGGCACTCGGCGTCGCCAGCCAGCGCTGCTCGCTCTAGAGCGCAGCGTTGTTCTGTGCTGAGGGGAGTGTTCGTCAAAACCGCCACGGTGTGACTTTTCCCGCGCTCCAGCGCTCGTGCCGCAATATTGCAGAGGCTGCCGCCGTTCGACACAACCTGTAATATTCGCTGGCCGCGATCTTTGCCGCAGGCATCGAGTAATGGTTTGAGAGGTCTGTCTGCAACCCAGCACAACCAACGCTCCTCAGTTTGTCCGCTTAGCTGCATTAGCATGGCGGCCAGCAGCGTGCGTGACAGGTGCGCCTGGCTGCTCAACATGATATCGGTAATGCGCGTAGCAGTGTTGTGCTGCTGAGCGTTTGAGAACAATGATGTTTGCTCGATCAGTGCCATGCTTAACTCCCGCGTCTCAGTACACCCACACTCAAGCCCTCAATGGCGAAGTCCTGTTCTCGCAGGTCAACTTCAATGGGGGCGTAGTCGGGGTTTTCGGCGATTAATAGCAATTGGTGTTTGTTCTTTTGGTGTTGCAAGCGCTTTACAGTGACCTCATCACCAATTCGCGCGACGATGATTTGTCCGTTCTGAGCCACCTGGCAGCGGTGTACAGCCAATAGATCATCTTCAAATATTCCGGCATTGATCATGCTGTCGCCGCGCACGCGAAGGAAGTAGTCGGCCGAGGGAGAAAACAGGTTTGGCGAAATCGCGCAATGGTCTTCAATGTGCTCCTGAGCCAGGATGGGGCTACCTGCAGCAACCTGGCCAACAATGGGAATGCCGAGGTCTTCGGGAAGGCGAATACCTCTTGAGGCGCCGGGTATAATTTCGATCGCGCCTTTTCTGGCCAGAGCCTTGAGGTGCTCTTCGGCAGCGTTAGGTGAGCGAAACCCGAGTTCTCTGGCAATGTCTGCACGGGTCGGTGGGTAGCCGGTATCGTCGATATGGCTCTTTATCAGCTCGAGTACTTGCGCTTGTCTGGCGGTTAATTTTTCCATGTTCTGGCATCTGTTTATCTATACAGTAACTGTGAGTATATACAGTATTTTGTTCTGTGCAAGCCGCGATCGGTAATTTTGATGTTGGCTGAAAGTGGGAGGGTAGATAAAAAGAAGCCCACCCGAAGGCAGGCAGGAGGGGGAGCGCGGAAAATTCAGTGTTTCAGTGGCTAGAATTCATCGAGGATGCCGTTGACAACATCGCTCTCGATTTCGTGTAGCGGGTTGCCGATCTGCTCCGGCATGATGCCATCATCCCAATGGCGGTAGTCGTCATCGCTGAGCTCGAACGCATTTCGCCAGTCCTCTGGCTCTTCAATACCGGTGAGCTTTAGCTGCCTCCAACTGTCCAAATCGTACTCGCAGATTTCTCCGTCAATTAATTGCACTTCTATTGTGTCCAGGCCTTCATCTGTAGCCACAACTTCGAACTGCTGACCGGTTTCCAGGTCTTTGTACCAGCAGCCTATCAACGCATTTAATGATGCCATAGCGTTCACCTCCTAAAGTACGTATCTCCAAGCTATCATGTCCCATCGGGCTGTCCAGTAGGGATTTATCCGAGAGCCCGGGTGTGGCTTTGTGTCGTTGTTATGGGCTTCAAGTTTAAATCTTCGCACTTTCAGTAAGATGCCCGGCTAAGTTAAACTGATTTTCTTTTTTTCACCCCGTTTTTTAGCACGCTAATGAATAAGTGGCTCGGGGTTAACAAGCAATCTGTATAAGTAGAGGGCAGCGTTTGATGTCGATGGATTGGATTAAAGGTATAGAGTTTTCTAGCTACCCTTGGCTCACGGAAGTGTTCATCGTTGTTCTTATTGTTCTGACGGCGAACTTACTGGCAGGCCGCTTGCTGAATGTTCTGGGCGAGCGTTTTAAACGCACGCATAACCTGTGGGATGACGCCGTTTTGCTCGCTGCGCGTCGTCCGCTGGTATTGTTGATATGGGTGGTCGGCGCCAGTCACGTATTAGAGATTATCGCCGGTAGCACTGACGCCGACATTTTTACCGCGCTGCAACCGTTCAGAGCCGTTGCGGTGATGGCGATTTTGGGTTGGTTTCTCGTGAAGCTGGTTCACGAAATCGAAGCGGGCCTGCTCTCCAGAGAATACAGCGATAGCGACGAGCCGATCGACCAAACAACGGTGATGGCGCTGGGCAAACTGGTGCGAAGCGCGGTCATCATTGTTGTGGTGTTGATGATTCTTCAGAACCTTGGCTACAGCATTTCTGGTGTACTGGCCTTCGGCGGCATTGGCGGGATAGCGGTAGGCTTTGCCGCAAAGGATTTGTTGGCGAATTTTTTTGGTGGCCTGATGGTGTATTTAGACCGTCCATTCTCTGTGGGCGACTGGGTGCGCTCGCCAGATAAAGAGATAGAGGGCACGGTAGAAAATATTGGTTGGCGGCAGACCCGAATTCGCACCTTTGACCAGCGCCCACTGTATGTGCCCAATGCCACGTTTACGCAGATCGCCGTCGAGAACCCATCGCGCATGCTGAACCGGCGTATCTATGAAACGGTGGGCGTAAGGTATGAAGATGCGAGCAAGTTACCCGGCATTATCAGCGGCGTAAAAACCATGCTGGAAGCGCACCCCGAGATTGATCTCAGAAAAACGCTGATTGTGAACTTCAATAAGTTCAACGCGTCGTCCTTGGATTTCTTTATCTATACCTTCACCAAGACAACCCAGTGGGTGAAGTACCACGAGATTAAGCAAGATGTTTTGCTAAAAGTCTTAGAGATTGTCCACGAGCATGGTGCTGATGTGGCGTTCCCCACCACCACGGTGAAAATGGACCCCTTGCAGATCGAAAATGCTGCTCGCCAAAGCGGAGCGGCCGGAGACGAAAAAAATGCGTAGACCCATTGCAGTTATTGGCGGTACAGGGCTGTGTGATTGGCCGGGGGCTCACATGTTGAGCAGTGAAGCCGTGGCAACGCCCTTTGGTGAGCCCAGTGCACCGGTTCAGCATATGGAGTATCAGGGGGCGGAGTTTCTGTTTTTGCCCCGGCACGGTGTGGGGCATTCGCTGCCGCCACATGCAATTAACTACCGCGCGAACATTCACGCCTTGAAGGCTGTTGGCGCAGGGGAAGTGATCGCAGTGAATGCGGTAGGGGGAATCAGCGAGCGCTTTGTTGCGGGTGTTATCGCACTGCCTGAGCAAATCAATGACTACACCTGGGGACGCGAACATGCCTTTTACGATGGTCGTGATGGCAAAGTTGAGCACGTGGACTTCAGTTACCCCTACTGTGAAGAGCTGCGGCTACGATTATGCGCCGCTGCCCAAGAGGCGGATATTGATATTGAGCCCTACGGCACCTACGCGGTAACTCAGGGACCGCGTTTGGAGACGGCTGCAGAGATACGCCGCTTGGCGCGCGATGGCAACGATATGGTGGGTATGACCGCAATGCCGGAAGCGGCACTCGCTCGGGAGGCCGGTCTGGATTACGCCTCCGTGTGCCTGGTGGTGAATCCAGGTGCCGGCCTGAGCGATACGCTCATTACGATGGAAGATATTCAGGCCGTTATTGATACCGGAATGTTGCAGGTAAAGTCGTTACTCTCCCACGCTATCGCCAGCCACGGGTAATTCCTGAGGCTTGCTGATCATAACCAGTAAGCCAAACAAGGGGTGGTCGATGTAGTGTAGCTCTTCGCTGCGCATGCGGCGCTCCTGCTTCATTACCACGATGCGCTCTACCGGCTCCGCCCCGGCAGGGATTGCGGGCTCAGCATCTGCTAGCTGGGGATTCTGTTTTAAAAATTCGGCGTACTCTGGACTATTTTCAAACGCCTCATCGACAAAGCCGTCCTCGTTTTCCGGTGCGGGTCGGTAGGGATGGCGGGGCAGGTAGTAATTACCGCCGCGTTCACCGAACTGAGAAAGCCAAAGCATGGGTTGCGCATATAGGTAGCGCTCCAAGGCAATGCGAATATAGCCCTCAAGCTCGAAGTGCTCGCCGACTTCCCGCCCGCCGCGAATGAGGATAGCTGGTGCTTTGCTGCGTGGTTGCAGGTCTTGAATCCAACTTTGCTGAGTAAGAATACGGTAGCGCGACGACAGCTGCAGAGAGCGTAGGGCTTTGGCGAATTGTGGGTGGTGCTGCTGTGTGCGTTGCAAGTGCCCGCGGCCTGTGTCTTTCAAGCTTTGCCAATCTCGCGGGTAACGCAGGTGCAGATTGTCTGGCCATGCCTCGGCATTGTTCGCTGCGGGATCGGTATTGGCGTAGACCACAATATCGATTTGGTAACGGTTGTCGGGCTCAGCGTGCAGTGGCGCGGCAATTGCGACAGCAAGTAAAAATAGCGTAGCGAGTTGAAAGCGGGGCATATCCTGGTCTCTTGTTGTTAAGCGCCGTCATCGACGTTTACTTTGTACTGGGTGTCAGTGCTGCTAGCAAGTCGTCAACGGCACTAATACGCTGTTCGGGGCTTTCCACCTCTTCTTTGAAGCGCATAGCGTTAGCGCCATCAAGTTGGTAGCGCAGAGCATTTTTCTGCACCAATTGAACAATAGCCATTGGATCCACCTGCGTGTCTTCGGCAAATTCCAGGCGTCCCCCTCCTGCTGATGCCTCGATTTTGCGTATACCCAGTGCTTCTGCTTTGAGGCGGAGCTGGGCACAGCGGAACAGATTTTTACAGGCTTCGGGGAGCAGGCCAAAGCGGTCGATCATTTCCACCTGTAGCTCGCGCAGCGCGTTGTCGCTAGTGGCACTGGCAATGCGCTTGTAGAGCATTAAGCGTTCTTGCACATCGGGCAAATAATCGTCCGGGATCAGCGCAGGAATACGCAGGTTTACCTCAGTGTGGTCAGCTTGGCTGTCTTCGAGGTTCACCGCTTTCCCGGCTTGAATGGCTTTTACGGCGCGGTCGAGCATTTCCATATAAAGGCTAAAGCCGATGGAGTGTATTTGGCCGCTTTGGCCTTCGCCGAGCAACTCGCCGGCGCCGCGTATCTCCATGTCGTGCGTCGCAAGGGTAAAGCCAGCGCCGAGGTCGTCGGCCTCGCTAATGGCGGTCAGGCGCTTCTCGGCGTCGCGGCTGAGCTGCTTGGCCGGAGGCGTTAGCAGATAGGCATAGGCCTGGTGGTGAGAGCGTCCGACCCGGCCTCGCAGTTGGTGGAGTTGCGCCAGTCCGAATTTATCGGCGCGTTCAATGATTATCGTGTTGGCATTCGGGACATCGATACCTGTTTCAATAATGGTCGAGCACAGCAGGACATTGTGGCGCTTGTGGTAGAAGTCGCTCATTACTTGTTCAAGCTCGCGCTCGCGCATTTGTCCATGACCAATACCGACACGTATTTCCGGTAGCATCGCCTCGAGTTCGCGCGCGGCTTTTTCAATGGTTTTGACTTCATTGTGCAGGTAATAAACCTGACCGCCACGCAGAATCTCTCGCAGTATCGCCTCTTTTATCAGCGCGTCGTCACGCTCGCGAACAAAGGTTTTTACCGATAAACGCCGCGCTGGTGGGGTGGCAATGATGGATAAATCGCGAATGCCGGACATTGACAAATTCAACGTTCGAGGGATCGGTGTGGCGGTCAGCGTCAGCACGTCGACTTCGGCGCGCAAATTTTTGAGGGCCTCTTTTTGACGAACACCGAAGCGGTGCTCTTCATCAATGATGACCAGGCCGAGATTGGCATAGCGAATATCACTGCTGAGAAGTTTATGGGTGCCGATAAGAATATCGATCTTGCCGGCTTGCAGGTCGCTGATTACTTGCTTTTGCTCGGCAGCTGAGCGAAAGCGCGACAGCACTTCAATTTTGACCGGCCAGTCTGCAAAGCGGTCGCGGAAGGACTCGTAGTGCTGCTGGGCAAGCAGGGTGGTGGGCACCAGGATTGCGACCTGGGTGTTGTTTTCCACGGCAACAAATGCGGCGCGAACCGCGACCTCGGTTTTGCCAAAGCCGACATCGCCACATACCAGTCGGTCCATCGGTTGCTCGGAGCGCAAGTCGCCCAGTACCGCATCGATCGCCAGCTGTTGATCTGGCGTTTCTTCGAAGGGGAAGTCATCCGCAAATTGCTGATAGTCGCCGCTCAATGAAAAGGCGCGGCCCTGTCGCGCCTCGCGCCGGGCATAAATATCGAGCAGCTCTGCTGCAACGTCGCGAATTTTTTCAGCGGCTTTGCGTTTGCTGCGACTCCACTGGTCGCTACCAAGTTTATGTAAAGGAGCCAGCTCTTCGTCGGCACCGCTGTAGCGACTTATCAGTTGCAGTGATGACACTGGCACGTACAGCTTGGCATTGTCGGCGTATTCCAGAGTCAGGAATTCATTGCTTTGCCCGTCTACATCGATGCTGTGTAGGCCGAGGTAGCGGCCCACCCCGTGATCGGCGTGGACAACGGGTGCGCCGATGCGCAGCTCTGCAAGGTTGCGGACTACCGCTTCGGCATTGTTGCTGGTGTTTTTGCGCCGCCGTCGGCTCTGTGAGACCCGGCGACCAAACAACTGCGGCTCGGCGACAACCGCGAAAGCCGTCGGCGCGCTGAACGCGAAACTCTCCTGTAGGGCGGCGGTAGTGATCGCCAAATCGCAGTCGGCGCTTTCAAAGGCCTGCCAGCTGTCGATCAGGGTGGGGCGCAGATGGTGGCGCTGTAGCAGCTCTACGAGTGCCTCGCGCCGCCCCGCCGATTCTGCACACAGTAATATCCGCCGGT
This sequence comes from uncultured Spongiibacter sp., assembly GCF_964011655.1. Classification (NCBI taxonomy): domain Bacteria; kingdom Pseudomonadati; phylum Pseudomonadota; class Gammaproteobacteria; order Cellvibrionales; family Spongiibacteraceae; genus Spongiibacter; species uncultured Spongiibacter sp. The sequence goes on from NZ_CAXGPO010000054.1 coordinate 10,291, forward strand.
TTTCGCTGAATGCGCGCAGCGCCGCCACGGGGTCGTCGGCGCGGCTGTCGATGTCGAGGACGGGTAGGGATTCAGCGGCCAGGTTGTGTTCAGGGTTGCTGACGCCGTCTCGGCCCAGGCGCAAACGGGGGTAGTGTTTGATGCTGGCAAACAGGTCTGGCACCGGCAGGAATAGCTCCGCGGGGCTTAACACGGGGCGCTGGGTGTCGCCGTTGCGCTGCTCGTAGCGTTGGTGAATGTCCTGCCAGTAGTGGTCCGCGGCGGCTTCTATGCCGTCGCAGCGCAGCAGCGTGACATTGTCCGGTAAATAGTCGAACAGGGTGCCGCAGCGTTCAAAAAATAACGGTAAGTAGTACTCAACGCCCGCCGGGGCAATACCGCTACTCACATCCTGATAAACCGGGCATTTGCGGTGGTCGACGTTGAAGCGCTCGTGCCAGCGCCGGCGAAATCCGGCAATGCCGTCGTCATCCAGCGGGAATTCCCGCCCCGGGAGCAGGTCGATTGCCTCAACCTGTTCCAGGCTGCGCTGCGTTTCCGGGTCGAAGCTGCGCAGGCTGTCGATATCTTCATCGAGAAAGTCCAGGCGGTAGGGCAGGTCGCTACCCATGGGGAAAATATCCAACACGGCGCCGCGCAGCGCGTATTCGCCGTGCTGAAAGACGGTAGTGACGTTGTTATAACCGCCATTTTCTAATTCCAGCCGGAAGGCATTTAAGTCGACGGCTTGACCACGCCTCAGCGACAGGCTGTGACTGCCCAGGTATTCCGGTGGGGCGATGCGTTGCATGAGCGACGTGATTGGCACCACAACGACGCCGCGGGTCATCTGACGAATTTCAGTCAGGCAGCGCAGCCGCTCGGAAATAATATCCTCGTGCGGGGAGAAGGTGTCGTAGGGCAGAGTTTCCCAGTCGGGGAGCAGCTTGACGGGCAAGCCAGCGGCGAAAAAATGCAGCTCTTGTTCGAGGCGGTAAGCACTTGCGGTATCCGGGGTGATCAACAGCAGGGGCTGCTCAATACGCGAAGCGAGTTCTGCGGTGACAAATGCCTGGCTGGCGGGGGTAACACTACCGAGATCAAGGCTTTGACGGTGGCTAAGAGAGAGCGTATTGGGAAGTTGTATCACTGTGCTTATATTCGTCGGTGGTCAGGGGCGGGCATTGTACCGCGTCGGCGCTTGCAGTCATAACCCCGACGATCACGGCAAATTTGCCAGGATTAGTACCGACATTGGTAGCAGTTGACAGTTGTGGAGGTTGATCTGGATGGCGTGAATAAAGATAATACGCGCTCCTGAATTTTCCCCCCGACAGCAAAGGGTATCTGCCGTGACTGAGAGAAGACGAGAGCGTCCTGATGATTACTTCGCCGACTGGAAAGAGCGCGAAGCATTAGCCGAGGGAATGATCCCTCTGATTGGTAAGCTCTACCGCAGCAATAACGTCAAAACCTATATCTACGGAAAGAATCTGGTCAACCTCTCGGTTCTGGATATTATGCAGGCGCATCGCTTTGTTCGTCAGGTTGAACAAAACGAGTTGTCTGAATTTGAAACCTTCCCCGTCATTCAAGCACTTGCTGGTTTGGATCTGGGCACGGCGCACATTGATGCCGGCCGTATTGCTGTTGCTTACGAAGAGCAAGGCAAGCCAGCAGGGCAGAGTGTCGACGAATTCGTTCGCAGCCAGGTTGCCGACCTGATCGGTGGCGTCAAAGAGCCTGCGCGCCCACCTCGCGATGTCGTTCTCTACGGTTTTGGTCGCATCGGTCGCCTGATGGCCCGTCTCTTGGTAGAGAAAGCGGGCGGTGGTGACAACCTGCGTCTGCGCGCGGTTGTTGTTCGCCAGGGCGGTGCTGAAAACGATCTGGTTAAGCGTGCCTCATTGCTGCGCCGCGATTCGGTGCACGGCCCCTTTAATGGCACCATCCGCGTTGATGAAGAGCGTCAATCTTTCGTGGCCAATGGCGTAGAAGTCAAAGTCATTTACGCCAACTCTCCTGAAGAAGTGGATTACACCCAATACGGTATTAACGATGCAATTCTGGTCGATAACACCGGTAAATGGCGTGACCCCGAAGGCTTGGCGACACACCTGGCGCGCCCCGGCATCGCCAAAGTGATCTTAACGGCGCCTGGCAAAGGCGATATGAAGAATATCGTTGCCGGCGTTAACAATGCAGAAATTCTCGACAGCGACACCATTATTTCTGCTGCCAGCTGTACAACCAATGCTATAGCGCCACCACTTAAAGTGCTGGATGACCGCTTTGGTATTGAAAATGGTCACGTTGAGACGGTTCACTCGTACACCAATGACCAGAACTTGATTGACAACTATCACAAGGGTGATCGTCGCGGCCGCAGCGCACCGCTGAACATGGTTATCTCTGAAACGGGCGCAGCGAAAGCTGTTGGTAAAGTGTTGCCGCAAATGCTCGGCAAGCTGACCGGTAACGCGATTCGTGTGCCGACCCCGAATGTGTCGCTGGCTATTTTGAAGCTGAACCTTAAAACGGAAACGACTGCCGATGAGCTGAACGAGTACATGCGCAAAGTGGCGCTGCACTCGCCGCTGCGTAAGCAGATCGACTACTCAAACTCACCCGAAGTGGTATCCAGTGATTTTGTCGGCTCTCGCCACGCCTGTATTTTTGACAGCGAAGCCACCATCGTGAACGGCAAGAGCGCGATTTTGTACTGCTGGTACGACAACGAGTTTGGCTACAGCTGCCAGGTGCACCGTATTTTGGGGCAAATGGCAGGGGTTTCCTACGCGGTATATCCAGCCGAGTAAGCAACGATACGGCCAGCAGCGCAGTTAGCGACGCTGGCCGTTTTGCATAGCGGTTCTGGCCGGTAT
>NZ_CAXGPO010000055.1:0-12866 GCF_964011655.1 uncultured Spongiibacter sp.
GCGCTCGGTCTCGTCAATAGCGCGGCGCATGGATCCGGTAATATTATCGCCGTACAAAATTGCCTTGCCGTTCAAGTTTCGCGCCGCGCGGCCAATTGTCTGTATTAAAGAGCGCTCAGAGCGCAGAAAGCCCTCTTTGTCTGCATCGAGTATCGCCACCAGCGACACTTCCGGCATGTCCAAACCCTCTCGCAGCAAATTGATGCCGACAAGCACGTCGAATTTGCCGAGGCGTAAATCCCGGATGATCTCTACGCGCTCGACCGTGTCGATATCGGAGTGCAAATACCGGCAGCGAATATCGTGCTCGTCGAGATACTCAGATAAGTCCTCGGCCATGCGCTTGGTCAAGGTAGTGACCAACACCCGCTCTTTCTTTTCCACCCTCACGTTGATTTCTGACAGCAGATCATCAACCTGGGTACTGGCCGGACGGACCTCAACGGCGGGATCAACAAGCCCTGTGGGGCGCACGACTTGCTCAACGACACGCGCCGCGTGCTCTTCTTCATAGGGCCCTGGTGTTGCTGACACCAGAATTAACTGCGGCACAAGGCGCTCCCACTCCTCAAAGCGCATCGGTCGATTATCCAGCGCCGACGGCAGGCGGAAACCATACTGCACCAGCGTTTCTTTACGGGAGCGGTCACCTTTATACATCGCGCCAATTTGTGGAATGGTCACGTGAGACTCATCGATGACGACCAAGGCATTTTCAGGCAAATAATCAAACAAGGTTGGCGGCGCCGCCCCGGGCTCTCTGCCAGACAAATACCGAGAGTAGTTTTCGATGCCGTTGCAATAGCCCAGCTCGCGAATCATCTCCAGGTCGTAGCGGGTGCGCTGCTCCAAGCGCTGCGCCTCGACGAGCAGCTCATTACTGCGCAGTTGTTCCAAACGGTCCTTAAGCTCTAGCTCGATTTTATCAACTGCAGACAGCAGCGTTTCCCGCGGCGTTACATAGTGGCTTTTCGGGTAAATAGTGACCCGCGGCATCTTGCCATAAGACTCGCCCGTCAGCGGATCAAAACCGCTGATGCTGTCGATCTCGTCGTCAAACAATTCGACCCGCACCGCATCCTTTTCACTCTCGGCAGGAAAAATATCAATCACATCGCCACGAACGCGGTAGGTGCCGCGCTGGAAGGCCATATCGTTGCGGGTGTATTGCAACTCGGCAAGGCGACGCAGCAGCTTGCGCTGGTCGATACGTTCACCACGCACCAGGTGAAGCACCATTTTAAAATACAGCTCGGGGTCCCCCAGGCCGTAGATCGATGATACCGACGACACAATAATGGCATCGGAACGCTCCATCAGCGCCTTTGTCGCCGACAAACGCATTTGTTCAATATGGTCGTTTACCGACGCGTCTTTCTCTATGAACGTATCTGACGCCGGCACGTAGGCTTCGGGCTGGTAGTAATCGTAGTAGGAGACGAAATACTCCACCGCATTATTCGGGAAAAACTCTTTAAACTCGCCGTAAAGCTGAGCCGCAAGGGTTTTATTGGGCGCCATTACGATAGTCGGCCGCTGCAGTTGTTCCACCACATTGGCAATGGTGAAGGTTTTACCCGAACCGGTTACCCCCAGCAGCGTCTGCGCATGCAGACCTGCGTTCACCCCTTCCACCAAGCCCTTAATTGCAGAAGGCTGATCTCCGGCCGGAGCAAACTTGGAAACAACTTGAAAGGGCTTAGCCATAACTCTCCTCAACACTGGAATTGCTGGCAAAGCGGCCAGTTTACACCATTGTTGAGGGAGTACGCAGAAGCGCGTTCAAGCGATGGCTAAGCAGAGGAAAACGCTAGAAAAAATGCTTTTTAAAATTTTCTTGGCCAAAAGCTTGACGCCCCAAAGAATGGCCTTTAATATGCGCGGCCTCAGCTGTTGAGACAGCTATTCCGCCTTAGCTCAGTTGGTAGAGCAAATGACTGTTAATCATTGGGTCGCTGGTTCGAGCCCAGCAGGCGGAGCCAAACAAATCAAAGGGTTACATCGCAAGGTGTAACCCTTTTTTGTTGTTTGTCTAATAGCTGTCTAATAGGCAATCCAAAAAGTGCTCACTCTCCCCCAAAGCAAAAGCCTCTCCGCTGGCCTAATATCAAGCCAGATCATGGAGGATCGCAGATGCTATTACTCGCCAGACGACCAGGCGAAGCGCTCGCATTAACGGCAAATCACTACGGCTCAAAGCAGTCCAACCGGACAGGGTTGAATCGGAAATAGAGACCTTGAAGAGCCTCAGACCAAGCGGGAGAGCATGGAAGCCAAAGAACTGCTCCCAACGCTAATCGATCACGACGCCCCCCCAAACTAATCACTGGCGCCAACCTTATATCAGCGAAAGTCCAGTTTTACTGGCAAATACACCAGCAGTATGTCGGTAATCGCGTAGTTTTTTTTATGTCGATCGAATTGCATGACCGCCCCTAACAGCATCTAATATAGGAGTGTCGGATCAGGAAACTGAGTCGGCAGAATTGAAAAAGGGAGCCGCCCGCCAAGACCGCTCCCTTTTCATGAAGTGCGATGGTTACTAGGGGTTTACCCATTGCGACCACACATCCTTTCAGCCATCGAGTATAGGTCGATGCGTGTGGCTTAGCAAATTCACCCCTCCGCTCACCTGGAAGAATCCAGGTTTAAGAATCCGGAGATGATTATGCGTAAGTGTAATGAACCAAAACTCGTGGATGTAGCACCGTACTCTCGTCGTCGACTTGGTCGCTGGGAGAGCGTGGTGGGACACACTCGAGGCTATCCAAGCCGCTAAGCACTTTCACCGGGGCAGTTTACTGCCCCATTCCAACTAGCACCAAGATACTTTTTTGCCGCCATCGTACTTGGCAACACTGAATTATTTGCAGCTCTGGCGGCCTCTTTTTCCGACAGGCATTTCCCCCGCAGTTCGGGCGTGTCGATGCCCTTTATTCTTATGGGCATGCTCTCCCAAATTATCACTGATCAAACCTAAAGTTTGCTCTAAATGAGGAGAAGTCGTAGAGGTGTTCAACAAACTCAACCATTAAAACCACACTCATTAGGCCGAGAGCGCACGCGGGGCATCAACAAAAAACTGTACTCACCCCATCAAACGTTGGCAGAACACTTCGGAACGCACGATTGCTCAATTTTTAATAGTTAGCCAGCCTATTTCATCCCGGGCCTCACCTGCACAAAACCGACGGTATCGTACGCGGGCTTCCGAAAACTTTGCGGACGATACGAAAATCTTGCGCTAAAACGGATTTTTCCGATTTTTATACGCGCTCGATACCTCGCATCAGCTTATAAGACGTCAGCATAGTAACGTCGGGGATTCCTCAAGCACTTCACTACCGCAAACTTTTCACCAATGATAATTCGCCTGCAAGGCAATGCTGCGGGGTGATTCGAGAAAGGCGTAGTGCCCCTTTGAACCGAATATCGTGTAGGACGTGGGGGTATCGCTGGCATAGGTAATAACGGCTTCATCCGTGAGGTTTTTACCCACGAGAGCGACGTCCCAAGTTTCATCAATAGCGCCAATACCAATGCGCCCATTCCATTTCACATAGCCCTCTTGGTCTACTGCAGGATCGAGGTTTTGCGCCGGGTTGTAGTCGTCGGTAAATATCGCGTCCAGGCTAATTGCCATACCCAGCGTATCGCTGATGGGCACCCGCCATACCGCTAGCAGATTGCCAGCCCAATCGGCAACGTACTGGTTAGTCATGCCGCTGTAATCACAGTTAATACCATCAGCAGCGGTGGGCGCCTGGCCCGCCAAACACTGACCGTTTTCGTAGTCTTCAAACTCGAAATCAAGCAGTGCCAGAGCGCCGGCCAACATCAGAGTCTCGGTCACCTGCCAGCGCCCGTCGAGCTCTATGCCCTGAGTTACCGCACTGGCGGCATTGCCGACATTAAAGCCGAGCGTGCCGTCAAAGATGCTGACTTGAAGGTTGTCGTAGCGGGTATTGAACAGTGCGATATTAAACTCTGCAGCGCCGTCAAACAGTGACATTTTTGCGCCAAGCTCAATACTTTCCGACTCTTCTTCTTCGTACTCAAAGGTACCAATCAATACCGGACGAGGACTCGTATCCGCCGGAGCATTGGGGTTGCGCGGAACCGGCTCTGCACTTGGCGAGGCGTTGGAACGAGCGTCGTATCCACCAGATTTGAAGCCCCGGCTCCAGGTGATATAGGTCATCACATCTGGGGTGACGTCGAACTGGAGGTTAATGGACGGCGATAGCTGGGACTCCGTTCGCTTGCCGCTAAGGTCGTGGCGCTCGGCGGCAAAGCTGATCGCCGCAACGGTATCGGTCTCGCCGAAAGGGCGGTCGCTATAGTCTAGGTTGCCGAAGCGAAACTTGCGGCTACCGGTCTTGCGCTCATAGGTGTATCGCCCACCAAACGTTAGGCGCAGGTCGTCGCGCAGCTTCCAGGTCGCTTGCATAAAGCCGGAGCCCAGCAGGGAGTCGCTGTTAAAATCACGTGGTGAGGTTAAACCCGCTATCGCATTACCGGCATCACCAATGCCGAGAATTTCCTCCGGCGAGCCACCCAAGGGATTTGGGTCGCGATCACCCCGAGCGCCCCCTTCTGTGGCATCAGCAGCGTTGAGCAATTGCACGATCAGGTCTGAGTCAACGATGATGCTGTCGAAAAAATACAGCGAGTTCTTCTGAAAATACAAGCCAGCGATGTATTCCCAGTTGCCGTCGATGGGGGACATCCAACGAAACTCCTGACTGAACTGCTCATAGTCTTCCTGTAGTACCAGCTTAAAGCCCTCGGCGGCGGTAAAGTCACAGTCGCAGAGATCGTCGTATTCATAGGCAACGTAGGCCGTCGTCGCAGTAAACTGATGGCCACCGCGAAACCAATCGGCGTTGACGGTCACATTGATGGTGTCGTTATTGCTGTAGTCACCGTTTGAAGAGCGCTTAAAGTCCTGGAAGTTATTGCGTACAGAGTCGTGACTATCGATATCCAACACTCCCGGTACTTGGGTACTATCAGCTATCTCAGCGTAAGTACGCCCGGTAAACAGCGGATTAGTGCTTTCGGAAGGCTGGTCGTTAATGATCTCCACTTGGCGGCCGAGCACATCAAAACTGCCAATCTCGATTTTCGCACTCAGACTCAGCTCGTCTGAGGCTTCCCAAAGTACTTTGAGGCGGACAGTTTCTTCTGAATAGTTAGGCTCGTCTCGACCCAAGGTGAGATTTTCTATATACCCACCAAACTCGCGTTTTCGCGCTGCAAAGCGCAAGCCTATCGCGTCACTGATGGGCCCGGACAGGGCAAGATCGATAACCTCCTCATCAAACTCCGGCTCGTAGACCGCCGACACAAAACCCTCGAATTCGTCTCCTGGGCTGGCTGTGATAATGCTAATCGCCCCGGCAATACTGTTTTTTCCGTACAGGATATTCTGCGGGCCTCGCAGCACTTCAACGCGGGCAAGGTCCAAAAACGGCGCTCTCGCTAACTGGGCGCGGCCGTAGTAAACGCCATCCACATACATGCCCACCGACTGTTCAAACCCCTGATTAATTCCAGAGCCGATACCGCGAATATATATGGCTGTGCCAATACCGTTCTCTGACATGGTCAGATTTGGCACATAGGCTTGGAGGTCTTGAATCTTATTCAACCCTGCCTCCAACAGTTTCTCGCCGGATACCGCATTGACAGAAACAGGCACATCTTGAAGGCTCTGCTCTCGCAGCTGCGCTGTCACGATGACCTCTTCCAAGGTCGCGGAATGCGAGCTAAATGACAGAGGAAACAAAATAGCGGCGCAGGCCAAGCCCTGCACGACCGATAGCAATCTAGGAGACATAGTCACTCCACAACGGTTTATTGTTATTGTTCAGTGGTGGGGATCAGTATAACGACACAATAAAAGCAATCAATGCCATAGCAGCCCTAGACTAGTCTCCACTGTGGAGACTCCCGGTCCGGGCATTAACGCGGTACACTGCCCCTGGCAATGGGCTGCTGAGGTAGGAATGAAATATCTGATAATAACGATGGCGCTGCTTCTGCCGTATTCAGGAATGGCAGAGCCCACCTTTAGCGACGGCCATACGGCGATGCAACGTTACTTTGAAAATACCCCGGCCTTTGCTACTCACAAGGCCGTATGGCTTCGTTACAACCGGCTGATGCTCAGCGCGAATACTGAGCGGATCAAGGCCAAAAGCCTGGCCAAAGCGGCCTGCCAGCTACTGGTACAAAATGGCTTCACGAATATTGATGTCGCCGTTGCCGTGACCGACCATCGTACACTCGAGCAAAACAACAATGTTAAGGGCGTTACTGAGCGATACTGCCAGCGCTGAACAGCGATTAAAACGGCCAGACGAGTGGGACGATCAGCAGCGTCATTGCGCCTACCAGCGCCGTTAACGGCACCCCCATTTTGAAAAAATCGGTAAAGCGATAATTTCCCGGCCCGTAGACCATCAGGTTAGTTTGATAACCAATCGGCGTGGCAAAACTCGCCGAGGCGGCCATCATCAAGGTTACCGCAAAAGGTAATAGACTGACCTCTAGCTGCTGACTGGCCGCCAGGGCGATGGGGAACACGATAACGGCCGCAGCAAGATTGGAAATCACCGCGGAGAACAACGCTGTCACGAGAAAAATTGCCGCCAATGTCGCGACCGGCGAACCCGCAGCGATGTTAACGAGACCTTCCGCTATGGCTGACGCCGCGCCGGTTTTCTCCATCGCCCCACCCAAGGCAATCGAAGACGCAATCACCAATAGAACCTGCCAATCGACACTTCGGCGGGCTTCATTAGCGCGAATGCAGCGAGTAATCACCATTAAACCGGCAGCGAGGAATGCCGCCTTGAGCATGGATAACCAGCCGAATGCGACACTGAGCACCATCCCCAACAGTATCAGTGAAGCACGCAGGCGATGTTCATGACGGACAGGGCGAGAATTTTCAATGGCACTCACCAACAGAAAATCGCGTGAATAACGCTGGTTGCTAACAAAGTCCTCATGGGCTTCGAGCAAAAGGGTATCGCCCGCCTCCAGCTCTATATCTCCCAACTTTCCCTTTAATTGCTCGCCATTGCGGGACACCGCGATAACAACGGCACCATAATGATTACGAAAGCGCATATCGCGCACACGCCGCCCCAGTTGAGGGAAGTTGTGCGAAATCACCACCTCAACCAAGCAGCGGTTTAGATTGCCAGCCTCAAGCTTAAAGACCTGCTCCTCTGCCAACTTTAAGCCATGTATATTTTTCAGCTCCACCACCGAGCGAACGTCACCCGCGAAAACCAATTGGTCACCGGCCAATAACTTTTCGCTTGGAGAGACCGCTGTGAGGATCTGCTGAGCCCGAACAATTTCAACGAGGAACATACTGGGCAACTGACGAAGGCCAGCCTCCTCAATACTTTGCCCCACTACCGGACTGCCCGGCTCGACCAACATTTCGACGATGTACTGACGGGTATCGCCAAACCGCTCTTCGCGACCACCTCGATTGGGTAACAGGCGCCGGGAAAATAGCAGCACGAAAAGAATCACCAGCACGGTGCAGGGCACACCGATCCAGGCCAGTTCAAACATGCCCAGCCCTTGTTCAGGAAGTACCTGCAGCATCATGCCGTTCACCACCAAGTTGGTGCTGGTGCCAACCAGGGTACAGGTACCGCCAACAATGGCGGCGTAACTCAGCGGCATCATCAATTGTGAGGCCGACAAGCCATTGCGCTTTGCCCAGTCCCGCACCGCGGGGATTAACATCGCGACTACCGGCGTGTTATTCAAAATACTGCTAAATACCGCCACCGGCGTCATCAAACGCAGCTGTGCAGCACCGGCCGATTTGGGGCGCCCCAGCACATTGTTGGAAATCCAGCTCACCACACCGGTCTCTGACAGGGCTTGGGCGACAATAAACAACACGCCCACCGTGACCATACCCTCATTGGACATGCCCGCCAGCGCTTCTTCCGGCGTTAGGACGCCCAGCAGCAACAGCACGGTGACACCACCACACAGCACCATGTCAGCGGGTCGCCGGCTGAAAATCAGTGCCGTCAAACAGGCGGCGATCACTGCCAGTGTCAGCCAAGCATCCAGGGTGAGCATTTTAGTCAGCTAGGCTCCGGTAGAATGCCTCGAACTGCTCGCAAAAATGTTCGAGCGTATCACCGGCCAAGTCGTTAATACCCGCCGCTGCTGCGCGTCCGCCACCTGTTGGGAATTGACGGCAAAACTCATCAGCGCCGCGCTTGTTGTTGAGCGGCGCGCGAATGCTAACCAGATAGTTACCATCGGCTTTTTCAGTGAGCACCGCATGAGCCCGGTCCGGGTGAGCGTTGGCGAGATCATTGCTGTATACACCGCTCACGCGGCGCGCCCAGCGCTCATTGGGTAATACGTAGACTGCCGCAATATCACTGCTGCGAACCGGCGGCAATTGCGCGGCGGCGGTCATATCACTGTGGTAGCCCGACTCCAGTTTGCTAAACGTGCCTGCCGAATCGGCAATAAAGTCGAGGGGATTGCTGAACGGTAGCAACTCTGCAAACAGCTCTGTAGGGGTAAAATGGAGATCATCCAAACTGGCGCCGTAGCCGTTGTAGTTGAGATAGATTCCCAGATTCTCAAGTTTTTCGAGGTCCGCCTCGGCAACATTTTGCTGTGCAGCCAAGGTTTGCGCGCTCTTACGCAGGTTGTCACCATAAGCGCCGACAATTGCCCACAGGGCGTATTCACCTTGCAGGTATCCGTTTACCAGTAAGCTGGTGCAGACGTCTGCAGCGGTATTGATTTTTGTAGACAGCTTCGCGTGCTCTGGAATATCTCCTGCAAAGTGGTGGTCGACGTAGAACACCTCTGCCCCATTGGCCAGCAATGCCGTTAACCCTTCCCGGTTTTTATCAAGCGACACGTCCAACACGGTTACCCGGTCCCCCTCACCAGCCTCTACGCGATCAAGCAAGGCGATATCCCGCTTAACACCGCTGACGAGTTGGCTTTCCTGGGGGTCGGCTAACCTTAACTGCACCAGCGCACACAAGCCGTCAGCATCACCATTAAATACATCAATTACCGCCATTACTGTTCTATTCCCTGTATTCGTAATTCAATTTTTCGAGGCATTATCACCGACCAGAGTCAGAGTGACCTCAAATACCGAGCGCTCGGTTAATATTACGCAGCGCGGCCAAGGGCTCGGCGGCGCGACTAATTGGACGACCAATAACCAAATAGTTGCTGCCCATTCGCACGGCGTCCTCCGGCGTGGCAATGCGTTGCTGATCATCGCTAGCACTATCGCGGGGGCGAATACCCGGCGTAACCAGCAAGAAACCATCCCCACGCTCTGCTCTGAGTTTCTCGGCTTCCTGTGCAGAGCAAACCACACCGTCCATGCCACTGTCTTGGGCCAAACGGGCGAGATGACTCACTTGCTCAGCGGCGCTGCGCTCGACGCCCAGCTCTGACAGCTCATTCTCACCCATGGATGTCAGTACCGTCACAGCAATAAGAATCGGCGCCTTGTCACCATAGGGCTGCAAGGCCTCACGCGCCGCCTTCATCATTGCTGAGCCGCCGCTGGCATGAACGTTGACCATCCACACACCACGCTCAGCCGCCGCCCTCACAGCCGCCGCCACAGTGTTGGGAATGTCGTGAAATTTCAGATCCAGGAACACCTCGAAACCGCGTTGGTGCAGGATATCCAAGACCTTCGGTCCAAATAGGGTAAACAGCTCTTTACCCACCTTGACGCGACACTCGCTGGGGTCAAGCTGATCAACAAGTTTAAGAAGCTCTTCTTCCGTTGCGACATCGAGTGCAACCAGTACAGGAGAATGCGTGGTCATGGAAAGTTAATCGCCTTGGCTACTACGGATGGGCGCAATAGTACCCCACTGCTCGCAGCTGGGACACAGCCAGTGTTGTTTCCGACCCGAAAAGCCGCAATGTCGACAACAATAACTGGGCCGACTTGCACATAAACTATGTAACTCGGACACAATTTCTCGCCCGGATTCGCTTGCGTCCAACTCCCGCTCAAGCAGCGCCAACAGTAATTTTATCGTCGGCCGCTGAGACACCGCGTCTTTAAGGTAGGCCCGCGCCGCCTCAAGGCTCTCGCAGTCTTTCGCCACCTCGTTGTGCAAGGTTGAACTCTGCGTCACCTGTGCCAGCGCACGCAGCGCCTGAGAGTATGACGGCGCATCGGCAAGACGACTGAAAGCATCGCGAAACAGGGGCAGTATTTCGCTGGCATAAGCGGGTTGCCCCTCCGCGACAGCGTGCAATAAATTCAGCGCATACTCGGGCTGTTCGTCCATTACTAACTTCGCCAATGACATTGCCGCCCGCGGGTTTTCGGCGTCGGCCTCCCGCGCTTTTTGCAATATCGATTTCGCCTGAGTCCAATCTCCAGCAGAGGCGCGTTCGTCGGCGAGCTCACAATAATAGTGACTCAATGCCACCGAAACTTGCGGATCGCTGTCAGTTTTTTGTTTAAGTAGCCAGCCACGCTTGGGCAAGCGTCGTCTCGCAACGGCAATCGCCTTTTCCCAGTCTTTCTCGGCCTGATAGATTTGCTGGAGGTAGTCAAGTGCCTCGGCCTCGTTCTCACTCGCCTCCGCCACCAAGTCCCGCAATAGTCGCTCAGCCCGGTCGTGTAAGCCTGCGGATATGTAATCCTTAGCCAGCTCCAGATGCACCTGCTGCAAGCCACTTTTGGGAAGGTTGGGTCGCGCCAACAGGTTCTGGTGAATCCGCGTAGCCGCTTCCAATTCGCCCTTGCCACGCATTAATCGCGCCAAGGAAAGATGGGTATCCAGGGTCTGCTCATTGACGGCAATGGCCTGAATGAATTCATCAACAGCGGTGCCAGGCTGCTCACTGAGCAGAAAACGCAGGCTGTGGTAATAGGCGTCATCACGACCTTTTCCCGAGACCCCCGAACGACTCTGCGAGCGCCTCCCCAACAGCCAACCCAGCGCTGTGGCAAAGAACAATAAGGTAAAGGGTAGCAATAGCTCCATTGCTGCTAGCGGCTAGGACCGGCCTCCACAGGCGGGGTTGAAGGCTGCCGCAAGCTGCGACGCAAACGCATTCTGCTCGCCTGCAAGCGCAACACTAACAGCGATGCAGATAACATCCCGCAGACACCGCCGGTAAAAAAGGCGGCGATCATCCAAGTCGATATACGCTGTTCCGGCAACTCCATAATGAGGATATTGAGCGGGACCAACGCTGTGTTCTCGATGCTAAAAAGCAGTCCAAATGCAATAACAGCAACGATGAGCAGCAATAGGAAGATGGACTTAAGAATCTGCATCTGACATGACACCCACAAAAAAACGGTATGGCCAAAGACCATACCGTTTCTGTTTAGAGAAGGCTAGCTACGCTGCCTTAGCTCGAGATCAAACTCTGGTTTACTCGCTCACGAAGCTCTTTACCCGGCTTAAAATGTGGAACATATTTTCCCGGTAACTGAACCGTTTCGCCCGTTTTAGGGTTACGTCCCATGCGAGGCTCGCGATAATGCAGAGAGAAGCTACCAAATCCCCGAATTTCAATCCGGCTGCCAGTCGCCAATACTTGAGACATATGCTCAATCATGGTCTTCACAGCCAGTTCAATATCCTTGTGAGATAACTGCGGCTGACGCTCAGCCATCAGCTCTATCAACTCAGATTTGGTCATTGCTTAATCCCGTCAATTCCGACATCAAGCCTAGCTTAGCACTTTTTTGCTTATAAGCCAGTACGTTACGGGCATTCACAAGAGAATGCCCGCAGCATTAGGACTTAGTCCTTGCTTTCCATCTGAGCTTTGATCAGGTCACCGATAGTTGCAGGGGCAGCTTCAGTTTCCTTCTCGCGCAGGGCTTTAACCGCTTCTTTCTCGTCTTCCATGTCTTTCGCTTTGATAGACAGGCTCAGAGCGCGGTTTTTGCGATCTACGCTGATGATCTTAACTTCAACTTCTTCGCCTTCTTTCAGCACATTGCGCGCATCTTCAACGCGGTCACGGCTGATTTCAGACGCTTTCAACACACCTTCAACTTCTTCGGCCAGCACAACAACTGCGGCTTTGGCGTCAACTTCTTTAACAGTACCGGTCACGATGCTACCGCGATCGTTGACGGCAACGTAGTCAGAGAAGGGATCTTCTTCCAGCTGCTTGATACCCAGAGAAATGCGCTCGCGCTCGGGGTCGATAGACAGGATAACGGTCTCGATCTCGTCGCCTTTCTTGAACTTGCGAACCGCGTCTTCGCCGCTCTCGTTCCAAGAGATGTCTGACAGGTGAACCAGACCGTCGATGTTGCCGTCCAGACCGATGAAGATACCGAAGTCAGTGATCGACTTGATGGCACCGCTGATGCGATCGCCTTTAGTGAACTGAGAACCGAAGGCATCCCATGGGTTCTGCTGACACTGTTTGATACCCAGAGAAATACGACGACGCTCTTCGTCGATATCCAGGATCATCACTTCTACTTCGTCGCCTACTTGTACGACTTTAGAAGGATGGATGTTTTTGTTGGTCCAATCCATTTCAGAAACGTGAACCAGACCTTCAACACCCTCTTCGATCTCGGCAAAGCAACCGTAGTCAGTCAGGTTAGTAACCTTGGCTTTCACGCGGCTGTTTTCTGGGTAACGGGTTTTGATTGCCACCCAGGGATCTTCGCCCAGTTGCTTCAGACCCAGAGATACGCGGTTGCGCTCGCGGTCGAACTTGAGGATGCGAACGTCAATTTCATCGCCAACGTTAACGATTTCGCTTGGGTGCTTAATGCGCTTCCAAGCCATGTCAGTGATGTGCAGCTGGCCGTCGATGCCGCCCAG
>NZ_CAXGPO010000056.1:0-10525 GCF_964011655.1 uncultured Spongiibacter sp.
AGCAACTGGTGAGTTTCCTCGAGCTCTTCAATAAATTTTTTCCGCCCTTCATCCGTATTCTCGCCAACCATAGTGAGGGTGCGCTTGAACTCGCCAGCGGTGTGCAATTCGACATCGACATCGTGCTTTTTCAGCAAGCGATGGAAGTTGGGCATTTGCGCCACGACGCCGATTGAACCAATGATTGCAAAGGGTGCCGCAAGCAATTGATTGCCGATACACGCCATCATATAGCCACCACTGGCGGCAACCCTGTCGATAGCGATAGTGAGGGGAATACCCTTGTCGCGCAGTCGCTGCAGTTGCGATGAGGCTAAGCCGTAGCTATGCACCATGCCGCCAGGGCTTTCCAGGCGCAGCAGCACTTCGTCCTGGTCATTGGCAACCGTGAGTATTGCGCTGATTTCGTGGCGTAATGACTCCACCGCCGAGGCGCGAATATCGCCGTCGAAGTCGAGAACAAATAGCCGCTTTTTCGTCTTTTCCTGCTTGGCTTTGCGCTCGGCCTTGTGTTGTTTTTTCTTGTCCTTGCGCAGTTTTTTGTACTTTTCTTCGCTCAGCAAGCCGTAGTTCATGGTGTCTTGCCAGTCTTCAAAACGCTCGTGCAGACGGCTGACTTCAACGTGACCGTCTTCGCCCTCGCGTTTGCTGCGCTGGCTAAACGAGGTAATAACGGTGAGCAATAAAACAATAAATACCAATGCCGTAACCGCTTTCGCGAGAAACAGACTGTAATCCACTAGAAAGTCCAAAAACGGGCTCCAAGTCAGTTAGAAAAGGTTCGTCATAGTGGTACGGGGCTGACCAACAGTCAAGTTGACCAATTACGCAACGCGTTGATAGCAATTGGGTTTTTGGGCCGAATAAACATACCGCTGCGGCCGAGGTAAACATCAAATACTGCGCCATCCTGCAAGGGTGCATAAACCCCGTTGCCGTAGTCGACATCTACCCAACGCCAAATAAACGCGTAGTTACTGAGCATTGGCCAACTGTCGAGCCATTCGCCACTGGGTAGTGGGTGCACTGTTCGCTGGCTATTGGCTTCGCGCTCGGGGTGTTGATAGCGACCGCTAAGGCGCTCAAGGCGAACCAGGTTATTCAACCCCAGCTTTGCCAGCGCAGCATCCCAACGCAGCACCCTACCCTCTAGCCGCCATTCATCGCCGCGCACGGGAAAGTGAAATGGCATGGGGTTTCCGTCGATATCCAGGCGCAGCGCAAAATTATTCTCACTGGACTGGGCAACGAATACGGTGGCTATGCGCTGTTCCACCGCCAAATTGCGATAACTGATTAGGTCTTGGCTGACCAGGACGGTCGTGGCCGTCATCGGCGCAAATGCCAGAAGTAAAAGCCCGCAAGACAGCGGACGACGGCGCAGCGACAGCAGCAGAACGACGCAAATAAGAACACTGCCGACGCAAATCAGCAGTAACAGCGTAGCGAGCTCAGGAAGCGGCATTTCCCGTGTCCTGCGCCATCTCTACCGGAAAGCCCAATTGTTTTAATGAGTCTTCCGCAATAAGTAAAATTTTCTCATCGGGGATGTGGCGCGACTCCAGCTCGCCGAGGTAATACTCGACGCTGATCATCGCATCGGCGAGCGTCTCTAGCGCCTGCGCATCGCGCTGAGCGTCGCTGCGTTCGCGTCCCATAAAGGTTTTAACGAAGCGGGTCGCTGAACCCGTGACCGCCGCCAAACGGCGCATTTTCAAAATATCGAAAGCGCCCCGCACCGAGCTCAAACTGCTCGGGACGTTTGCAATATGTGTGCTGTCAAAGCCAGAGTCGATATAGGAGGCGATGGCGCGCTTAATCATGCCAATGGCGCTTTTCGCTTCTTCGATAACAATTGCCGTGGCCTCACTCACCTGATTGTCGGCGCTGATGCTATCGCGTTTATCAATGCTGAGCGCATTGAGCTCATCGTAGTTGAGCTTGCGCCGGTCGATCTGTGCCAGGCTACTTTCGATAAACAGCAGAGTTTCCGCCAACTCTTCAAGTACCGCTCTGGCATTGCTTAGATCAGTACCGATTAGATCGAGCAACACGCCGGCATAGCGCCCCAATACTTCCGAGAGTGATGGCAGGTTGAGCACCAACAGCACATCAGCGCCCTGCTGCAGCAATTCGCTGAGCGGGCGAATTTCTTCGTCGTCGCTGCGGCCGTGTTGTGCAAGTAGCTCGAGAATATCTTTGGCATGACGCAGCTCCGCCCGCAGCTCGTTGAGCACGGAGGAGACCGTGTCGTAGCTTAAACCCAGCATCTGCGTGCGCAGGCGTTGGATTTCTGCATCATTAATATCAAAGGGACGAGTGCCAATCGCCTGCAGTAACTTGCCGTTAAACCCCTCCTGCCAGGACGACAATCGAAGCAGGAATAACAGCTCTTGTTCGAGAATTTCATCCCCGGGCTTATCTGAACCCAGTCGCCGCAGAGCGCCATCCAAACCGGTGAGTAGGCGTTTGCGCCGAGGGTTCAGCTCCAACCCGCCCTGGGCAAAGGCTTCAATGACGGCGCTGGCCAGCAGCCAAAAACGCTGGTTCCGTCCTGCCGGCAGTGCCCCGCACAAGCGACGTAGCGCTCGCGACATTAGGGTGAATTGCATCGCCGGTTGCGCGTCGCGCAGCAGCCCCAATAAGGCACGCTGGTAACTTTGCCGAACACGCTTAAGCAATTCTGCTAGCGCATCCTGGGCCATTGCGTGACTGCGCAACTTCAACTCCGAGTCGCGGCTAAAGACATAGGCGTCGTTCTTGCAGAAATAGCTATCGGGCAGCAGTAATTGGCGGTGAGCCTCTCGCAGTTCGTTGGCGTGTGTAATCGCCATCAACGGGATTTCGTTGCCGCGACTTTGTACAAATTCCAGGTAGCGCGGCAGAACAAAAAAAGCCGTGCTCAAGGCATTTAGCTGGGCGTCTGGCAAGGCTGCGGTATTACTGACAATCGCTTGGCAAAGTGAGCGCATTTCATCGGCGATAAGCGCAGCCCCGCGCACTTCGATAAGCCGCAGGGTTCCCCCTATCTGACGAAGGGCCATCTCGCACTCATCCAGCAAGCGCAAATCGTGGCGCTCGGCCAAGAAGGTTTCAAAGATATTGGTGGCTTGCTGCAGGGTATTACTCAGCTCCTCCCCCACCAATGCGTAGGAGCTACTATTAATATCATTCTGCAATGCGGCTTGCTTGAACACTGGTAATGCCCCGTTGTCACGAGCCTGGCGCGGCTCAAACAAAGCTCAACCCACTTGTGAAATTGACAGTTAAGCTGCGGTATTTATTCGTCTTTTTATCAGTTATTTTTGCTTATGCACAGCGTCAAACAGCATAAAGCGCTACTGCGCCACGAAATCAGTTGCCGTCACTCGCCTCTGTGCTGCGCCAAAGGCAATTGCCGCCACTGGCTTTATCAATGATCTGCAATTGCTCTAAGTGAGCGGCCAGCTCATCCTCACTGGCGCGCACCACCGTCAAAGCAGGTCGGTCCGCCGGCAGGCGCCGAATGCCCTTGCTTCCGCCTTCCCCGCCCTCGTTGCCATCCTCACCGGCAAGCGCCAGATTGGTCTGGCCACCGGTCATGATTAGATACACATCGGCCAGAATTTCAGCATCGAGCAATGCGCCGTGAAGGTCGCGCTGAGAGTTATCTACATAGTAACGCTGGCACAATGCATCCAGGCTATTCCGCTGCCCGGGGTGCTTCTGGCGCGCCATGACCAAGGTGTCGACCACACCGCAGATTTCTGCAAGCTTTGGCTGCCGGCCCGGTAGCCTAGCCAGCTCCATATCGAGGAAGCCGACGTCGAACGGGGCATTGTGAATGACGAGTTCGGCGCCGCGAACAAAATCGAGAAATTCCTCAGCCACTGCTGAAAACAAGGGCTTATCGGCAAGCATTTCATTGGTAATGCCGTGGACCTCTATCGCCCCCGCTTCCACTTCGCGCTCGGGGTTGATATAGCGGTGAAAGTGCCGCCCTGTCAGCTTTCGGCCAACGAGCTCCACACAACCAATTTCGATAATCCGGTGGCCGTCATTAGGGTCAATACCGGTGGTTTCTGTATCGAGGACAATCTGGCGCATCGTTATCGTCTCAACTCATCTATGCCGCGATTAGCCAAGCTATCGGCAATTTCATTTTCCCGGTGACCCGAGTGCCCTTTTACCCAGTGCCATTCAATGTCGTGCTGGCTATTCAACGCATCCAGCTCGCGCCACAGATCCGCGTTTTTCACCGGTGCTTTGCCAGCCGTCTTCCAGTTGCGCTTTTTCCAGTTGGCCATCCACTCGGTGATGCCTTTTCTGACGTACTGGGAATCAGTGGTTAGTGCCACCTGACAGGGCCGCTTTAGGGCCCGAAGCGCTTCGATAGCGGCGGTCAGTTCCATGCGGTTATTTGTTGTATCGGCTTCTCCGCCGTACAGCGTTTTTTCTTGCCCGCGGCTGCGCAGCAGTGCACCCCAACCGCCGGGGCCGGGGTTACCCTTGCAGGCACCATCGGTAAAAATTTCAACTTTACTGTCACCGCTAGTCATTCAGTTACTCATGTTTAATATCACGTGTTGCCCCGAGCATACTTGGATGCCGGAGAATTTTAGCGCGCTTACGGACCTCTGCTGCCGGAGTGAGCGGCGCGCGGTATTTTGTCGCGCTCAGTACAAAAACACCACCCATTGGCATGGACGGGGAAAATGGCCGATGGTTCATAAAGAAACTGGGAGAACTGATCGGCAGGCGGTGAAAGCCATAGCTAACGTCTGCGGTTTCAAAACCAAGCAATGACAGCCAGTCATTAATGCGATTAATACTCAAACTGTGGTTCTGCCACATTGCGCTGCGTTTAAGCCTGCCCATTAGCCCTCGCAGGGCCAGTGGAGACCATGGATTGATACTGCATATGACCAGTTTGCCGTGGGGCACGATCAGCCGCTCGACCTCGCGCAATACGGTATGGGGGTTTTCTACAAACTCCAGGAGGTGGTGCAATACCACCATATCCACAGATTCATTAGCCAGCGGCAATTGGTCGAAATCACAAACGGCATCCAGAATCTGACTATAGCCATATTGCCCCAGCCCGCCGAGGTGCAATTGGCGCTGGCATAACTGTGGATCAACGTTAAAACGCTCGGGAATCACGCTTAAATTCAACAGTTGACGGCCGGAGGTACTCCGGTCGCTGAGTGCGTGGTGCACCAAACGCTGCTCTTCGTGTAACACGGTGCCGCCGACGGGACCGCGAAACCATTGCCGCAGTGCGGGCAACAATACTTCAGGCGAATGCTGAGCGCGCCATCTAGCCATGATTTCCCCCCTGTGCTGACCCTGTCACCATGAGCTAATACCTTGTCTGACAAGGGAAAACTGTATACCCTGACGCTAAATGAGGGTTTATTTATGGGCAAGCTGTCGGTCACGCCAATAGCGGCATTCAGCGACAATTACATCTGGTGCATCTCATCTGGCGAAGACGCTGTTGTCGTCGACCCAGGCGATGCAGCGCCCGTCATCAACTTCCTCAAGCATGCCCAACTAAAGCTTACCGCAATTCTAATTACCCATCACCACTGGGACCATACTGGCGGTGTTGAGGCCCTACTGGCGCAATACCCCAACGTCGACGTCTGTGGCCCGGAAACATCCTGCAAGCACATCACCCGCCCTTTGGCAGACCACGACACCATTGGCGTGCTGGGCGAAACATTTCGCGTATTGGCCGTTCCCGGCCACACCCTGGATCATCTGGCCTTCTATAATGAGGAGTCTGCCCTGCTTTTTTGCGGCGATACGCTGTTTGCCGGCGGATGCGGCAGGCTTTTTGAGGGTAGCCCGGCGCAAATGTTGAACTCGCTGAGTAAACTTCAGTCTTTACCTGGCGCTACTCGGGTTTACTGCGCTCATGAATACACAGCAAGTAATTTGCGGTTCGCCTTGAAGGCAGAGCCCAATAACGCCACACTGCGCAATCGTTATGAGCAGGTGCTGGCTTTGCGTGAACGCGGAGAGATAACGCTTCCCTCCACCATTGAGGAAGAGTCGGCAACCAACCCATTCCTTCGCACCGCACAAGACGGTGTTCGCCAGGCCATTTGCCTGCGTGAAGGCAACGATAACTTAAACCAGCAAGAGGTGTTCGCCGCGCTTCGAAGCTGGAAAGACAACAGCTAATTTTGCATGAAAAACACGACCTACCAGCTTTTGTTGAGGCTAACTCTCGCCACCGCGCTTATCAGCGTGGGCGCTTGTGCGACTAATCGCAGCCAGCCCACGCAAGCCAAAAACGACGCACCCGCTTGTACAGAGGGTTGCAGTGAGCATATCGCTAAGCTTGAGAACCAATTACTGCCGCCACCGATTCCTGCCAGTGAGCGCCGCTACAGCGATGTTTGGGAGCGCCTCAGTGCGCAACTGAGTTTCTTGCCGCTAACCGAGCGCCGCGAAGTCGATAAACTGGAAGACTGGTATAGCAAGCACGGCCACTATATGGCCAAGATGAGCGCCCGCGCCGGGAATTATATCTATCACGTCGTCAAAGAGCTTGAAGCCCGCGATATGCCGATAGACCTGGCGCTGCTGCCTTTTGTCGAGAGCGCCTACGACCCTTTCGCCTACTCCCATGGCCGCGCTGCGGGTCTCTGGCAATTTATTCCGAATACCGCCAAATACGTCGGCATTCAACAAAACTGGTGGTATGACGGTCGCCGCGATGTTCTGGTCGCCACCGACGCCGCGCTGGATTACCTCACCACCTTAAACAAGCGCTTCGACGGTGACTGGATGCTGACCCTGGCGGCGTACAATGCCGGCGCGGGCACGGTGAATCGCGCCATTCGCCGCAACCGCAAGGCGGGCAAGCCGACAGATTTTTGGTCGCTAAAACTCCCCAAGGAAACCAAGCGCTACGTGCCAAAACTGCTGGCGCTGGTCAAAATTTACCAAAACCCCGCACGCTACAACATCAGCTTGCCGGCCGTTGCCGACGCGCCGCGCTTTGAAAAGGTGGCCATAGATAGCCAGATAGACCTCGCCAAAGCCGCTGCCCTGGCGGATATCAGCGTCGAGGAGCTATATCGCTACAACCCAGGCTTCAACCGCTGGGTGACAGCGCCGGAGGGCCCTCACCACCTTCTGATTCCCAGCAAGCAGGCCGAAAAATTTAAAACACGCTTGGCCGCCCTGCCCAAAGAACAGCGCATTGCCTGGCAGCGCTATCGAGTTTCACCGGGTGACAACCTGATTAGCATTGCCAAGCGCCACCACATCGATATTGCCAGCATTAAGCGTTTCAACAAGCTCAATGGCGATATGTTGCGCGTCGGCCAAGAGCTCCTGATCCCAGCCAGCAGCCAGGCGACCACCTCCCCCAACTTAGACCGTGGCATTGCTGAGCGCGGCCGTCACCAGTCGCAGCATATTGTTCGCCGCGGCGACACGCTCAGCGGCATTGCTCAACGGCACAAGGTGTCAGTCAAGCAACTCATTCGCTGGAATCGCCTGGATCAAGGTGCCCTCATCAAGCCGGGGCAAAAACTGGCGATCTGGAAAAAAGGTCCATCGTCAGGCAATGGTATCGTGCGTAAGGTGGGCTATAAGGTTCGCAGCGGCGACTCGCTGTCGCGTATCGCGAGCCGCTTCAAGCTGAAAATTGCCGATATTCTGGAGTGGAATTCAATTGGCCGCAGCAGTTATTTGCAACCCGGCCAATCGCTGACCCTTTACGTCGATGTGACCCGGGCCGACCTGTAGTTGACAGCCACCTGACTGGAAGTACCTATGCTTGGCTATTTCGTTCGTCGCGGCCTGTTGATTATCCCTACATTCATTGGCATCACCCTGCTGGTGTTCAGTATCACCCGTGTTGTTCCCGGCGGGCCGATAGAGCGAATGATGACCCAGGCCCAGCTTGGTGGCGAGGCAGGCAGCCTGCACCGCAGCGAGGGCGGTGGCACGCTATCTGACGAGCAGCTCGAAGAGCTCAAGCGCTACTACGGCTTCGACAAACCCTTGCTAAGCAGTTATGCCAGCTGGCTAAAACAGGTGCTGCGTTTTGACCTGGGCCTCTCCACCCGCTATCAGGACCCCGTTTGGGACATCATCAAGGAGCGCTTTCCTGTCTCCGTATTCTACGGCGTGACAACACTTGTGCTCACCTACCTCGTCTGCATCCCGCTGGGCCTGCTCAAAGGCATGTACCACGGCAGCCGCTTTGACAATTTGTCGTCAGCAGTGGTGTTTCTGGGTTACGCACTACCCAGCTATGTCATCGGTATTGCGTTGATTTCGGTGTTTGCCGGTTACTACGACTGGTTTCCTCTCGGCGGCTTTGTCTCCGACAACTTCGAGGAACTCTCGCCGCTGGCCAAGGCCAAAGACGTTTTTCACCACGCCGCACTGCCGCTTATTGCCTATTTAGCGGGAAGTTTTGCGGTAACAACCCTGATGATGAAAAACGCCTTGATGGATAATTTATCAGCTGACTACATGCGCACAGCGGCGGCAAAGGGCCTGAGTTTAGGAAAAAGCGTTCGCCGGCACGCGCTGCGCAATAGTCTTATTCCCGTCGCCACCTCCTTTGGTAATAATATTTCCTTGCTGATTGGCGGCTCCTTTTTGATCGAGACCATTTTCAACATCGACGGTATTGGACTACTCGGCTACGAGGCCATTATTGAGCGAGACTACCCCATTGTGATGGGTATCTTGGTGATCTCTTCCCTGCTCTACCTAATCGGCAACATTCTTTCCGATATCTGTGTGGCCATTGTTGACCCGCGCATTCGCTTTGGTGGAGGGAGCCGTTAATGAATCTGCTGCGAAACCCCGTCGCCCAAAAGCGCTGGCAGCGTTTCAAACAATCCCGTCGAGGCTATATCTCCGCTTGGTTGTTGCTGGTATTGACCACGCTCAGCTTTGGCGCGGAGCTGCTTGCCAACCACCGGCCACTGCTGGTGAGTTACCAGGGCGAGCTGTATTTCCCCACCTTTGGGGCGCAGCACAGCGGCAAGGATTTTGGCCTGGACATCGACTACGAGCCTAATTACCGGGAACTACAGGCGCAGTTTCGCGACGCCGATGAGGGCAACTGGGTGCTCATGCCCCCGATTCCCTACGGCCCGTTGGAAAATGACCTGATAGCCGGGGATTTCCCGCCTCACGCACCCTCGCTCACCACACGGCATTATCTGGGCACCGACACCAGCGGGCGCGACGTCCTTGCCAGGCTGATCTACGGCTTTCGCACGGCGATGCTATTCTCGCTTGTGCTATTGGTATTTAACTACGCTATTGGCGTCGCCATTGGCTGCATGATGGGATATTGGGGTGGCGCCTTTGACTTATTTTTCCAGCGCATTATCGAAATTTGGTCCAATGTCCCCTTCCTGTACGTGATTATGATTGTCGCCTCCATCATCACCCCGGGGTTCTGGACCCTACTGTTCATTATGGCTTTCTTCGGCTGGACCGCCATGACCTGGTATATGCGTACCGCAACGTACAAGGAGGTCTCTCGGGATTACGTGATGGCGGCGCGCGCGCTCGGCGCCTCGGGTAGCCGCATTGTTTTTCGGCATATCCTGCCGAATAGCGTATCGACACTGATCACCTTTGTTCCCTTCTCCGTGGCGTCGGGTATCACCGCACTTACCGCCTTGGACTACTTAGGCTTTGGCCTTCCGGCGCCAACACCCAGCTGGGGAGAACTGCTCAAGCAGGGCACAGAAAACATGGAATCGCTGTGGCTGGTTGGCTCGGTAGTGGTGGCCATGACCCTAATATTGATGCTTGTTGCCTATGTCGGCGAGGCGATTCGCGATGCCTACGATCCACGAAAATTCAGTTTCTATGAATAAACGCCTCTCACAACTGCTGTTGTTATTCGTCGCGGCTTTCCCCTTATGGATTTACGCCGCCGAAGACGCTAAGCTACCCGAACAGTTGCCCGAGAATCTGTCCTGGCAAACCAATCTGAGCGACCCCATATTCGCCAGCCCTGAAGCCAAACGCGGCGGCCGCTTTCGCAGCTTTATTACCACCTTTCCGCTCACGCTGCGTTTGGTAGGCCCCGACTCCAATGGCAGCTTTGCAAGCTATATGCGCGCCAACCATCTGGGACTGGTCGGCATACACCCGAACACGCTCAACCCCATACCGGAACTTGCCACGCACTGGGCGTTTGGCGACGACGGACACAGCCTCTACTACCGCTTAGACCCGGACGCTCGATGGTCCGACGGCAAACCCGTTACCGCCGATGACTATCTGTTTGCGCTGCAATTTATGCGCTCTAAATTCATATTGGCACCGTGGTATAACAACCATTACAACACCGTGATCCTCGATGTCGTAAAGTATGACGACCACACTATCGGCATTCTTGGCAGTGTTGCCAAACCCCGCGATGAAATGCTGTTTGAATACAGTATTTCGCCGGTACCCGCCCATTTCCACAAACTGGATGAAAACTGGGTACGCGACTACAACAGATCGGAAGAGCACACGTCTGAACTCCAGTCACACTTGA
>NZ_CAXGPO010000057.1:0-9873 GCF_964011655.1 uncultured Spongiibacter sp.
TGCGACGGTGTTGATCCGCGGCAATGATGTACAGCAATTCATCGCCATCGACCAGCTCGCCATTGCTGTCGACAAACAATACGCGATCGCCATCGCCATCAAAGGCAATACCCAAGTCGGCCTTCTCTGCCACCACGCGCTCGCACAGCGCTTTGGGGTCGGTCGAGCCATATCCGGCGTTAATATTTAAGCCATCCGGCGCCGCACCAATAACTACGAGTTCGGCCCCCAGCTCGGCAAACACCGCTGGCGCCACATGATAGGTCGCGCCGTGGGCGCAATCCAAAACCAGTTTAAGGCCGCTCAGGGAAAGGTCGGAGCCGACCGTCGATTTGCAGTATTCAATATAGCGACCCGCTGCATCATCTATGCGCTTGACCTTGCCCAGCGCCGACGAGTCGACGGTGGTCATCGGCAGGTCCATCGCCGCTTCGATTGCACTTTCAAGCGCATCGGGCAACTTACTGCCTTCAGCCGAAAAGAACTTGATACCGTTGTCGTAATACGGATTGTGGCTGGCACTAATAACAATCCCTGCGCGCCCCTTAAAGGTACGGGTCAGATAGGCAATCGCCGGCGTTGGCATTGGCCCCAACAAACGCACATCTATGCCTGCCGCCACCAAGCCCGCTTCCAGCGCAGACTCAAACATATACCCCGAAATCCGCGTGTCCTTACCAATTAACACTCGGCTGCGGCCTTCTTTTGCGAACACCTGGCCAACCGCCCAGCCCAGCTTCAGAACAAACTCGGGAGTGATGGGAAACTCCCCCACTCGACCGCGCACACCATCAGTGCCGAAATACTTTCTTGTCATTATCAGAATCCTTTTAGCGCTGCGGCGACGGCTAAGGCATCGGCCGTTTCAGCGATATCGTGGGCACGAATGATGGCCGCGCCGCGCTCGGCAGCGAGAGCAGCCAGGGTGATACTACCGGGCATACGATCAGCAACTGCTCGTCCGGTAATATCACCCACCATAGACTTGCGCGACACTCCCACCAACACCGGATAACCCCAGGCGCACAATTCCGGCAGGCGGCGGAACAAGGCCAGGTTGTGGGCTAGCGTCTTACCAAAGCCAAAACCGGGGTCCAGCAGTAAGCGCTCCGCTGGTATTCCCGCGTCGGCGCAGGCGGCTACGCGTTCACGCAAGAAGGCCTCTACCTCAGTGACGACATCCTCGTACTGCGGTTGACGCTGCATATCCCCCGGTTCGCCACGCATATGCATCAAACAAACCGGCAGGCCGGAGTCGGCAGCCGCCGCTAGCGCGCCTTCGCGACGCAAAGCCCGCACATCATTGATCAGCCCAGCCCCCGCCGAAGCCGATTCGGCGATCACAGAAGCCGTGCTGGTATCCACCGAAATCACCACATCAAATCGCCGCGCAACCGCTTCTACCGCGGGCAGCACACGCGCCACCTCCTCCGCCTCGGAAATCGGCGCCGCGCCGGGGCGCGTTGATTCACCACCAATATCAATCATGGTGGCACCGGCGCGCAGCGCCGCATCAACCTGGTTCAGCAGGGTATCGAGGTGCAAACCGCCATCACGGAAATAGCGCCCGCCATCGGAGAACGAGTCGGGAGTGACATTGATTACCGCCATTAACTGCGGTTTCGAGAGGTCTAAAACGCGATCGCCACAGCTCAGCTGTGGCGATTCGGGAATCTTCGATAAAGCCATCGGGATCAGTGATCGCTTACCGAATCAACAAAGGGGTCTTCGGGGCCGCGCTTGCGTGGCTGCTCGGCGTCATCTTCCGCTTCGTCATCCACTACCGGGCGCTGTTGGCCGCCGCGACGATTTTGGTCGTCGTCCCAGCCCGCTGGGCTGCGTGGCTTGCGCCCCGCCATAATGTCGTCGATCTGCTTGGCATCGATGGTTTCGTACATCATCAATGCTTCAGCCATCATATCCAGCTTGCTGCGATTTTCTTCCAAAATGCTCTGCGCCTTGGCATAGCACTCATCGATGATGCGTCGTACTTCCTCATCGATCTGTCTGGCCGTCTCGCCGGAGACACCCTTGCCAGGCTGAGCGGCAGAGCGACCCAAAAAGACTTCTTCGTCAGCATCGTCATACATCAGTGGGCCCATTTTTTCTGACAGGCCCCACTTCGTTACCATTTTGCGCGCGATGTCGGTGGCGCGCTGAATATCGTTCGACGCCCCGGTAGTGACGCCGTCGGCACCCAGCGTCATCTCCTCAGCGATACGACCGCCAAACAGCGAGCATATCTGGCTGATAATGTGGCGACGGCTCAGGCTGTAGCGATCTTCCTCTGGCAAGAACATGGTCACACCCAGGGCACGCCCACGCGGAATAATACTCACCTTGTAAACGGGATCGTGCTCAGGCACAACGCGGCCAACAATGGCATGCCCGGCCTCGTGGTAAGCGGTATTGAGCTTTTCCTTCTCCGACATCACCATCGATTTGCGCTCGGCGCCCATCATGATCTTGTCTTTGGCCAGGTCGAACTGTTCCATCGTCACCAGGCGCGAATTTGCCCGCGCGGCAAACAGCGCCGCCTCGTTTGCCAGGTTCGCTAGATCAGCACCCGAGAAACCCGGTGTACCGCGAGCAATAACCGCGGCATCCACATCGTCACCGACCGGCAATTTGCGCATATGTACTTTCAGGATTTGTTCACGCCCGCGAATATCGGGCAGGCCAACCACGACCTGGCGGTCAAATCGCCCGGGGCGCAGCAGGGCTGGGTCAAGCACATCGGGACGGTTCGTCGCGGCAATAACGATAACGCCGTCATTAACTTCAAAACCGTCCATCTCAACCAGCAGCTGGTTCAGGGTTTGCTCACGCTCATCGTGACCACCGCCCATGCCGGCACCACGGTGACGGCCGACGGCGTCGATCTCATCGATAAAGATAATGCAGGGTGCTTGTTTTTTGGCCTGCTCAAACATGTCCCGCACACGCGAAGCACCTACACCGACAAACATCTCGACAAAGTCTGAACCGGAAATCGAGAAGAAGGGGACTTTTGCCTCGCCGGCAATCGCCTTGGCGAGCAGGGTTTTACCCGTTCCTGGGGGGCCCACCATCAATACGCCGCGAGGGATACGGCCGCCCAAACGCTGGAATTTCCCGGGGTCGCGCAGGAACTCAACCAACTCCTGTACGTCTTCCTTCGCCTCATCGACACCGGCAACATCGGCAAAGGTGGTTTTAATCTGGTCTTCACTCAGCAGTCTGGCCTTACTTTTGCCAAACGCCATCGGGCCGCCTTTGCCGCCACCCGCGCCACCTTGCATCTGGCGCATGAAAAACATAAAGATCGCGAGAATAATTAAAATCGGGAAGCTGGCGACCAGCAGTTGCGTCCACAGGCTTTGCTGCTCAGGCTTGCGCCCTTCTACAACAACATTGTGTTCCAGCAGGTCGTCAATCAGCTTGGGATCATCGAGCAAGGGACGAACGGTTTCGAACCGGCTATTATCGTTACGCTGGCCGCTAATGACTAAGCCATCGATCACCACCTTTTGCACACGCTCGTTTTGCACCTCAGTAATAAACTGGGAGTAATTGAGCTGCTCAGTAGGCGATTGCACGCTGAAGTTATTAAATACTGTCAGCAACACTGCGGCGATAACCAGCCACAATAATAAATTTTTAGCCATGTCGTTCAAAAACCGATCCTCATATCGCACGCTGCGCAAAGCCAGTTGGCCAGGCGCACAGTCCTAGACCCCACTCTACTACAGAAATTCCACGCTCTCTACGAACAAATGGCCGCAGCACCATTACGCCTTGAGGCCACGCCCCAGCAAATAAACTTCACGCGAGCGCGGCCGCGATGCCGCAGGCTTGCGCGTTATTACCTTGTCAAAGCGGCTGCGCATGTCTCGAAAATACGCCTCGAAGCCTTCGCCCTGGAATATCTTTGTTACGAAATCGCCACCAGGGCGGAGCACATGAGCCGCCATATCAAGGGCCAGCTCACATAAATACATAGAGCGGGGCTGATCCACGTCCTTCACTCCACTCATATTGGGGGCCATATCGGAAATTACAAGGTCGGCCCGCTGATCACCCAGCGCGGCGAGCAGCTCGTTGAATACCGACTCTTCGGTAAAATCACCCTGAATAAACTCAACGCCAGCCAGTGTATCCATCGGCAGAATATCTGAGGCCAATACACGCCCCCGGTCGCCCACCAGTTCTGCCGCTACCTGGGACCAGCCACCCGGCGCGCAGCCCAGATCAACAACACACATCCCAGGCTTTATCAGACGGTCTTTTTCTTGAATTTCCAGTAACTTATAACAGGCGCGCGAGCGATAGCCCTCCTTTTGGGAGCGCTTCACGTAGTGGTCATCAAAGTGCTCTTTCAGCCACGCACCACTAGAAGAAGATCGTTTTGCCACCGCATTTCCCTTTTTTGTATGTAAACGGGCCGAGCCCCAAAACGGGCGTATCGCTAACAGTATACCTTTCCCGTACAATAACGCTCCCGTAAACCAACACAGCTAGATACCTATGGAAGCACTCACCGCCAGCGACAAAAAACATCTGCGCAGCATTGGCCACAAACTCAACCCTGTTGTGATGATTGGCGACCGAGGCTTGAGTGAAGGTGTGGAGCAGGAACTGGAGCGGGCCCTGGAGGACCACGAACTGATCAAGGTCAAAGTCAATGTTGCCGATCCAGGCGAGCGGCGCGAATTGATCGATCAACTGTGCGAGGGAAGCCGCGCACAGCTAGTACAGGCTATCGGTAAAATAGCGCTGATCTACCGCGCCGCGAAAAAGCCCAACCCGCGCCTGTCAAACTTGCTGCGCGCCTAAATCGGCGCGCTGTGCGGCGCTACTCTGCGAGGTGTTGCACCTGGTCGATTTCGTATTCGATGTCGCCACCGGGGGCAGCAACTACCGCCACATCACCCTCTTCCTTACCGATCAAGGCGCGCGCAATCGGCGACGTGACAGAGATCTTACCCGCCTTCACGTCGGCCTCGTCCTCACCAACAATGCGGTAGGTTACTTCTTCGTCGGTATCGCAATTGATCAGCGACACAGTGGTGCCGAAAATCACCTTGCCGGTACAGGGAATTGTGGTGATATCAATCACCCGCACATTGGATAGCTTGCCTTCAATTTCCTGAATACGACCTTCACAGAAACCCTGCTGCTCACGCGCAGCATGGTATTCGGCGTTTTCTTTCAAGTCGCCGTGCTCACGGGCCTCGGCAATCGCCTGAGTAATGCGAGGACGATCAACCGTTTTCAGGCGCTTCAGCTCATCGCGCAACGCCTGTTCACCGGCCACCGTCATCGGGGTTTGCTGACTCATTTTACCAACTCCTCATGCACATCCTGCAGGCGACGCACCGTACGCTCAGCGCCGAATACCAGCGCCTGGCAAATGGCTTCCGCCCCCGCCAGCGTTGTGGTGTAACTCACCTTATTCTGCAGAGCAGAGCGGCGAATCAGCGATGAATCGGCAATCGCCTGCTTACCTTCAGTGGTATTGATAATCAGATCAATATCGCCATTTTTGACCATATCGACAATATGCGGACGCCCTTCCATTACCTTATTCACGCGTTGGCAAGCGAGGCCCGCATCGGCCAGGACTTTGTGCGTTCCGCGAGTCGCGCACAGCTCAAAGCCCAACTCCAGCAACTGCTTCGCTACCGCAACAGCGCCCGCCTTATCTGGGTCACGCACCGAGATAAAGGCACGACCTTCGGTTGGGAAGACTTCGCCAGCACCGCGAGCCGCCTTAGAGAAGGCCTCTGCGAAGCTTTCGCCCAAGCCCATAACCTCGCCCGTCGACTTCATTTCGGGCCCGAGAATCGGGTCGACACCGGGGAATTTATTGAAGGGGAAAACCGCCTCTTTCACCGAGTAGTAATCGGGCACGCGCTCGGCGGTAAAGTTTTGCTCAGCAAGGCTGGTACCCGCCATACAGCGCGCGGCCACCTTGGCCAAAGACAGACCAATACACTTGGAGACGAAGGGCACGGTACGCGAAGCGCGCGGGTTGACCTCGATCACGTAGATCTCGCCATCCTGTACTGCCAGCTGCACGTTCATCAGTCCGACAACGCCAAGCTCCAGGGCCATGCGCTTGACCATTTCGCGCATTTTGTCCTGCGTTTCGGCATCGAGCGAATATGGCGGCAGCGAACACGCCGAGTCACCCGAGTGAACACCCGCCTGCTCGATGTGCTGCATAATGGCGCCAATCACCACCTGCTTGCCGTCTGACACGGCATCGAGGTCGACCTCTACTGCCGCATTAAGGAAGTGATCCAGCAGTACCGGCGACTCGTTGGACACCTTCACTGCTTCGCGCATGTAGCGCTCCAGTTCTTCCTCTTTGTAGACAATCTCCATGGCGCGACCACCCAATACATACGATGGGCGAACAACCAATGGATAGCCAATTTTCTGCGCAGCGGCCAATGCCGCCTCTTCAGAGCGCACTGTGGTGTTGGGCGGCTGCTTGAGATTCAGGCGCTCAATCATTTGCTGGAAGCGTTCGCGGTCTTCAGCGCGGTCAATCGCCTCAGGGCTGGTACCAATAATCGGCACGCCGGCAGCTTCGAGGTCGCGAGCCAGCTTGAGTGGCGTCTGCCCACCAAACTGCACGATCACGCCCTTGGGCTTTTCTTTCGCCACAATCTCCAGCACATCTTCAAGCGTTACTGGCTCGAAATACAGGCGGTCGGAAATATCGTAGTCGGTGGAAACCGTCTCGGGGTTACAGTTCACCATAATGGTTTCGTAACCGTCTTCGCGCATGGCCAATGCCGCATGCACGCAGCAATAGTCAAATTCGATGCCCTGACCGATGCGGTTTGGACCGCCACCGATAACCAGAATTTTTTCGCGCTCGCTTGGCTGGGCTTCGCACTCTTCCTCGTAGGTTGAGTACATATACGCCGTAGATGTAGCGAACTCTGCCGCACAGGTATCCACCCGTTTGTACACCGGCAATACGCCCAGTGCATGACGGCGGGCGCGCAATTGCCGCTCGCTCACTGCCAGCAGCACGGACAAGCGCTGATCGCTGAAACCTTTGCGCTTGAGGCGACGCATAAGCGCTTCGTCAATATCCGACAGCGCCACCTTCTTCAGGGCGTTTTCAGACTTAACAATGTCTTCGATCTGCACCAGGAACCAGGGGTCGATCCACGAGTGCTCGTACACCTCTTCCACCGACATGCCAGCACGGAAAGCATCGGCCACATACCAAATGCGCTCGGGACCGGGGTTGGTCAGCTCGGCAATCAACACATCGCGAGCATCGTCGCGATCGACATCAATCTTGTGCTCGAAGCCGGCAGAGCCTACTTCCAGACCACGTAGTGCCTTTTGCACAGACTCCTGGAAGGTGCGGCCAATCGCCATCACCTCTCCGACCGACTTCATTTGCGTATGCAGCTTGGTCTGTGCTTCGCCGAACTTTTCAAAGGTAAAGCGCGGAATCTTGGTCACGACATAGTCGATGCTCGGCTCAAATGACGCTGGCGTTGCGCCGCCGGTAATGTCGTTTTGCAGCTCATCGAGGGTGTAACCCACCGCCAACTTGGCAGCGACTTTAGCAATTGGGAAGCCAGTGGCCTTCGAGGCCAATGCCGATGAACGAGACACCCGCGGGTTCATCTCAATCACTACCAGGCGGCCGTCTTTCGGGTTCATCCCAAACTGAACGTTCGAACCGCCGGTTTCAACACCGATCTCACGCAGAACCGCGCAAGAGGCATTTCGCATGATTTGATATTCTTTATCAGTCAGCGTTTGCGCAGGGGCAACGGTAATCGAGTCACCGGTGTGCACACCCATCGGGTCGAAGTTTTCGATGGCACAAATGATGATGCAGTTGTCATTGCGATCACGCACCACCTCCATTTCAAACTCTTTCCAGCCGATCAGGCTTTCATCGATCAACAGCTCGTTGGTGGGCGACAAATCCAATCCGCGGGTACAAATCTCCACGTACTCTTCTTTGTTATAGGCAATACCACCGCCGCTGCCGCCCATTGTGAACGACGGACGAATAATCGCCGGGAAACCGATGGAGTCGAGAACTTGCAGCGCCTCTTCCATGCTGTGTGCAATCGCAGAGCGCGGCGTTTCCAGGCCGATACGCTTCATCGCTTGATCGAACAACTGGCGATCTTCGGCCATGTCGATGGCGTCTTTCTTGGCGCCGATCATCTCTACGCCGTACTTCTCCAGTACGCCTTCGCGATCCAGGTCCAGCGCACAGTTCAACGCTGTCTGCCCACCCATTGTTGGCAGCAGTACATCGGGGCGCTCTTTCTCGATGATTTTTTCAACAGTCTGCCAGGCAATCGGCTCAATGTAGGTGGCATCAGCCATTGCCGGGTCGGTCATGATGGTGGCCGGGTTGGAGTTCACCAGAATAACGCGATAACCCTCTTCGCGCAGCGCCTTACAGGCTTGCGCACCGGAGTAGTCAAACTCACAGGCCTGGCCGATGACAATCGGGCCGGCACCCAGGATCAAAATGGATTCTATGTCGGTTCTTTTGGGCATGTTGTCTCCGCTTTACGCTCAGCGAGAGCGGCTACTGCCGCCCCCGGTTGCGCAGGACGCAATCCGATAGTCTCAACCGGCCTTCTTGGCCTGGATTAACTCAATAAAGTGGTCAAACAAGGGCGCAATATCATGCGGCCCCGGGCTAGCTTCTGGGTGTCCCTGAAAGCCAAACGCAGGTTTGTCATTGCGCTCAACCCCCTGCAAGGAGCCATCAAACAGCGACTTGTGGGTCACCGTCATGGTCGCCGGCAAGCTGTCTTCATCAACGGCAAAGCCGTGGTTCTGACTGGTGATGTGTACCACCTTGGTTTTTAAGTCCTGAACCGGATGGTTGGCGCCGTGGTGGCCAAACTTCATCTTCATGGTCTTTGCACCTGATGCCAACGATAACAGCTGGTGCCCCAGGCAGATGCCGAAGACCGGCAAGTCGGCGTCGAGAATGTCTTTGATCGCCGCGATGGCGTAGTCACAGGGCTCTGGATCGCCCGGGCCATTGGACAGGAAGACCCCATCGGGATTCATCGCCAGTACATCAGCTGCTGGCGTGGTTGCAGGCACCACGGTGAGGCGACAGCCGCGGTCGGCCAGCATACGCAAAATGTTGCGCTTTACGCCGAAGTCATAGGCAACAACATGGTGAGGCAAGTCGTCATCGCCCAGGACTTTATGACCCTCGCCCAGCTGCCATGTGCTTTCGCGCCACTCATAGCGCTCGGCAGTAGTCACTTCTTTCGCCAGATCCATGCCTTTCAGGCCTGCAAAGCCCTTTGCCAATTCCAGTGCTTTGGCTTCATCTTCCGCGCCGAGGTCATCACCGGCCAGCAGACAGCCACCCTGAGCACCCTTGTCGCGCAGAATACGCGTCAGGCGGCGGGTATCTATCTCGGCGATGCCGACTATATTGCGCGCGCGCAGATAGTCAGACAGGCTTTGCTCGCTGCGGAAACTGCTCGCCAACATGGGCAAATCGCGAATAACCAAGCCCGCAGACCAAATTTCTGCAGCTTCTTCGTCTTCTGAGTTAACGCCGGTATTGCCGATATGGGGATAGGTCAGCGTCACGATCTGACGCGCGTAGGAGGGATCGGTGAGAATCTCCTGATAACCCGTCATGGCGGTATTGAACACCACCTCCCCAACCGAGTGCCCGTGCGCACCGATTGCAACACCCCGAAAAATACTGCCGTCTTCTAGGGCGAGTATGGCTGTAACCGTCAAGATAACCTCCTGGATCAGACTTGCGGCCGAGAGTCACCGCCGACAGCCGTCGGAACGATAACCAGGGAACCACAGAGGAAAATACGCGTGCAAAAAAGCGAGATGCGGTGAATC
>NZ_CAXGPO010000058.1:0-9795 GCF_964011655.1 uncultured Spongiibacter sp.
GCGGTTGTACTGCATGAAAACGTTGTTCCAGATTTCGATGTAGCGGTCGCCGTCCTCATCCGGGCTCCCCGGAGGACCACCAGCTACATCTTCACCGTGGTCATAAAAAATTTCTGTACAGGGCCCACAGGGGCCTGTGTCACCCATCGACCAGAAGTTATCCGAGGCGTATTTGGCGCCCTTGTTGTCGCCGATACGCACCATGCGCTCAGCCGGAACACCAACCTCTTCATTCCATATTTTGTAGGCTTCATCATCGTCGGCATAGACCGTTACCCACAGACGTGAGCTATCGATATTCAACCACTCTTTCGACGTTAAGAATTCCCACGCAAAGAGAATGGCATCGCGTTTGAAATAGTCGCCAAAGCTAAAATTCCCCAGCATTTCGAAGAAGGTATGGTGACGAGCGGTGTAGCCAACATTCTCCAAATCGTTGTGTTTACCCCCGGCGCGAACACAGCGCTGGCTGCTGACCGCGCGGCTGTAATTGCGTTTATCGCGACCGAGGAACACGTCTTTAAATTGCACCATCCCCGCATTCGTAAAAAGCAACGTAGGGTCATTACCGGGTACCAGCGAACTACTGGCCACCGGGGTGTGTCCCTTGCTTTCAAAGTAGCGAATAAAGGCATCGCGGATAGCAGCGCTTTTCATGAACACGGTCTCACTCTGGGGTCTACATAACGACAAACGCCGGAAGACAGCTTCCGGCGGAAAGGAAAAAGTATAGCGAAATCAGCAGGCGATGTATGCGCCAACGCCTGCGACAACGGGTGAATTAGCCAAGTTTTTCATCAGCAGTCAGTGGTCGCGCCTCTGACTCCAGCATTACCGGAATACCGTCGCGCACCGGGTACGCCAAACCGCTGGCGCGGCACACCAGCTCATTGCGCTCAGCGTCGAACTCGACAGGCGCTTTGCTCACCGGGCAAACCAAGATTTCCAACAACTTTTTATCAATCATTTTCAACACTCTAAATCAAAACAACAACGCAGCCCCGGGGTGCGCTCACTCACTGACGGGCGCCAGCTCACGGGGCATCGGCCCTACCAATAGCGCTGGATCTAAACGCTGACCATGCCAGTTCATGCGCCAGTCAAGATGCGGCCCTGTCGCCCGCCCCGTTGCACCTACTTCGGCGATGGGTTGCCCAGTCTCCACCTCTTGCCCAAGCGCAACCAAAATTTTACTCAAATGGATGAACGTGGAAGAGATGCCCTGGCCGTGGTCGATGATCAGGGTTCCGCCCGAGTAAAACATGTCGTTATGAACCAGCGTCACCACGCCGCTGTTGGGCGCGGTAACGGTTGCCCCCACGGGCCTCGCCACGTCCACACCATAGTGTGGTCGACCGGGGGTGCCATTATAGACACGCTGACTCCCGAAAACACCAGTGATGGGGCCAATTAGCGGCCATTGATAGGTATTTAAAAAATCCTGCCGGTCTTCACTGCGCCGGCGCGCCTTACCCACCATGGCGGATTCCTGACGAATACGCGCCAGCACCTCTGCCGGCGGTGTCACGGTTTTCTGAGGGACCCCATTTACCCGCTGCACGGCGTATTCGCGCTGCGCTATCGCAAGTTCCTGGCTGGCACAGTCGCCGTCGTGGCACACGCGCAACGTCATTACTGCGGGCGCATCCCGATCAAAACCGGCAACAAATACGCCATTTTCGGCCACTTTCACCGAGTGCTCTCCGAGCTCCACCCGGCTGCCAGGTGCCACTTTGCCGTGGATAAGCCCGCCCTGTATCAACTGCCCTTGCAGCTCAACAGCGCCGGCCTGCACCGACAATAGCGCGCCTATGAAGAGTATTAACGTGCGCATATTCCCTCCTAACAATTCCTGGCTCACACCATATCGCGATATTATGAGCGATTCAGCATCTCGCTTAAGGTTTTGACAACAAATGAGTCGCTATCGTCCGCCCCGTCAACGAGGCTCTCGGTACATCACCCCCGAGGGCGAGCGCGCCCTTCGTGAAGAGCTGCGTCAACTGTGGAAAGTGGAGCGCCCACAAGTCACCCAAACCGTGCACGAGGCGGCAAAGAATGGCGATCGGTCGGAAAACGGCGACTATATCTACGGCAAAAAACGGTTGCGGGAAATCGACAGCCGGGTGCGCTTTCTCAGCAAACGGCTCGATGAACTCACTGTGGTCGACGAATTCCCCAGCGACCGAGAACGGGTCTTCTTCGGCGCATGGGTGTCCGTAGAGGATGAAGACGGTAACAAAAGCCATTACCGCATTGTTGGCCCGGATGAGTTTGATGTCAGCAGTGGCAAACTTTCCATGGACTCGCCGCTGGCGAAAGCCTTGCTTGGCAAGCGAGTAGATGATGAAATTTCCGTCACAACGCCAACCGGCGAAAAGCTTTATTATATTACCGCCATTCAATACGGGCATTCTCCGCGCTGAGTCGTACACATCAACCGAGGCACATTCGCAATGCTGACACTTTCACTCTTCTGGGCATGGTTTAGCTGGAACGCCTACCACCCCTGGAAAGGTAAACCTGAATTCATGGGCATCGTCAGCTTCATT
Source organism: uncultured Spongiibacter sp. (assembly GCF_964011655.1). Lineage (NCBI taxonomy): Bacteria > Pseudomonadati > Pseudomonadota > Gammaproteobacteria > Cellvibrionales > Spongiibacteraceae > Spongiibacter > uncultured Spongiibacter sp. The sequence goes on from NZ_CAXGPO010000058.1 coordinate 2,553, forward strand.
TTTGGCATGTTAGCGGGCGAACTCGGTCTGCATATCATAGCCATCAATGTGCTGCTTACGGCAGGGATTGTGTTATTCGGCGAACTCGACGGCCTCGCCGATAGCCTCGGACTGCTGATCGCCATGGCAAGCTGGCTTAGCTTGGGTTTGTTTTACTTCAGGGCGCGAAATAATGAGGCAATTATGCGTGCGGCTGTTTGCGAAGCGCTGGAGACTGACGATTATCCGCAGACTCCCGATAACCTGCACTACACCCCCGACAGCGACCGCTTGCTAAAACCCTTCGCGTTCCGCCACCCGCGGGTCGAGCGTTTGAAGGATATTCCCTATTGCGATGTTAATGGCCGCAAGCTTCATGTCGATATCTATCGCCGCCGGGATTGCCCCAAAAATGCACCGGTACTGCTACAAATACACGGCGGCGCATGGATGCAAAACCTGGGCAGCAAAGAGCAGCAGGCCCTGCCACTGATGACACAGCTGGCCGAAAACGGCTGGATTTGCGTTGCCGTTCAATATCGCCTGAGTCCGGCGGCAACCTTCCCCGACCATATTATCGACTGCAAACGCGCGCTGGTCTGGACCAAAGATCACATCGCCGACTACGGTGGTGATCCCGACTTTATCGTTGCCACAGGCGGCTCTGCTGGTGGTCATTTAAGTAGTCTGTTAGCACTGAGTGCTAACGCCGCCGAGTTTCAGCCGGGCTTTGAAGAGCGCGACACTCAGGTGCAAGCCTGCATCCCGTTTTACGGGGTCTATGATTTTCTGAACAGCAAGGCACAGCGGCACAACGAAGGTTTAGAACAATGGCTGGCTGAGCGCGTGATTAAGAAGACCCGTAGCGAGGACGGCGAACTGTGGCGCAGCGCCTCACCCGTGTCATGGATACATGAAGATGCACCACCCTTTCTCATTATTCACGGCGAAGCGGACACACTTGTACCGGTGAAAGAGTCGCGTGAGCTCTATGCAGAGTTGAAGGCCAGCTCGAAAAACCCCGTGGCCTATGCCGAACTGCCCGATGCTCAGCACGCCTTCGACTTGGTGATCTCGCTGCGAAGCCAAATTGTGGTCAATGCCCTCTGCGACTATTGCCACTGCCTTCACCAGCGCTATCTGGCGCAAGCCGAAAAGACGACCGCAACGCTCAGCGATGAAACCAGCCCGGCGTAAACCGGGCTTTAGCGCGAGCCCCTAAAACGGGTTCCAGCTGGCTTTTTTGCTGTACTGCAAATACCCAACATTGGCGCCGCTACGCAGACCAACACCCGTGCGGATAGGCGCCAATACGATGTCGCCACTGCGCTGGTAATTCACCCCGACACCGGCCGCAACATATATACTCCCTTCCACGCCCGGGAAGCGCTGATACAAACGCTCGACGTCGTCAAGCTGATAAACCAGCGTAAAAACCTTGGAGGCATTTGCCCCGAGATCAAATCCGATGGAAGGACCCTGCCAAAATATCGCGCGCACCTCCCCACCGAGGGTTTGCAATTCACCGCGGCCGTAGCGCACACCAACCCCCAGTGCTGCGGAGACCTCTTCGCCAACAATAATGGCGTTGGGCTCACCTTGTTCGGCAAAAACCTTCTCGACCGCCTTTGCCAACCCCTCGGTTGTTTCGCCGAAAAATAACCCGGCTTTTTCCATTACCTGCTCGCGACTGAAGCCCTTGGTGGACTCTTCCGCATGGGCACCCGCCAGCGTTGACAGCATGACAACCAAAGCAGCAAATACACCCTTGCTCCACCGCATTATCTGTTTCATACGACCTCCTCTTAGGCGCCTATCAAGGGCCCTGTCTTGCCGCCGGCGGCTATTACCGACAACGTTGTTTATATCTCACTGGGCGGCAGGCGCTCAAGCAACGTCCTCCAACAGCCCTCATACTTCAGCAACAAGGCGTGCAGTTTTAGCAGCGCAGCGACGCTGATAGCATCGGTAATCTCACCGGAAAGCGCCATGTCTATTACCTCGGTCAAGGGTAGACGCCGGATTTCAAGCTCCTCGCAGGGCTCCGGCGCGCTTTCGCCAAGCGTTAGGCCCCGCGCGACATAAAGCTCCGCCACTTCATCGGTGCAGGAATTACTGGTGTGCAGCGTCATCAATGAGTGCAGCGCCGTCGCACGCAGGCCGGTCTCTTCAGCCAGCTCGCGCAGCGCTGCCTCCGGCGCGGAGCTGCCGAGAGGACAACCGCCCTCAGGTATCTCCCAACTGTAGGCTTGCAGCGGATAGCGATATTGACCCACCAACCAGGTGTAGCCCTGCTCATCTACCGGTATCACGCCCACCGCGCGGTTCTTAAAGCAAACTTTCCCGTAGATGCCCGGCGTGTTTCCCGGCGTGGTCACCTCGTGATGCTCAAGCCGCAGCCACGGATTTTCGTAGACATTTTCACTGTGATGCAGCCGCCAGGGCCCAATGATCACTGAGTGTTTTTTATCACTCACGACGACTCGCTTAGCAGGGGGTGTATTCGGCGCTGAAACGATGGCAGTAACTGCTCATCAAACCAAGGATTTTGCTTAAACCAACGGATATTTCTTGGCGAGGGATGTGGAAGACTGATAAACCGCCCGTCTAGCGATTGGTTTCGCACGCGCTCGGTGAGGTTTTTCTCGTCATCACCGGCATAGCGCTTCTGAGCATACTGGCCGATTAGTAGCACAACCTCTATTTGCGGCATCTGCTGCAATAGGCGCTCATGCCATGTTGGCGCGCACTCGGGGCGAGGCGGCAAATCGCCACTCTTGCCCTTGCCGGGGTAACAAAAGCCCATCGGCAGAATACCGAGGCGTGCGTCGCGATAGAATTGCTCTCGATCGATATTTAACCAGCCGCGAAGGCGGTCACCGGAAGGGTCATCCCAAGGCAGCCCGCTATTGTGCACTTTCAACCCCGGGGCCTGCCCGATAATAAGAATTCGAGCCTCTGGCGCGACCCGCAGAACCGGGCGCGGACCAAGAGGCAGCGCCGATTCACAAAGGCGGCATGCCGCTACTTCATTAAGTAACTGTTGAAGGTTCTCCATAGCCGCATTTTGCAGTCGAATGCATATGGCGGCAAGGGAACAGCATTAGCTAAGGTGCCGCAATATCCAACGCGTCCAGGGTCTCGACTGACAAACGGCCTGTCGCCAATCCCTTCTCCTGCTGAAACCTGTGAATAGCGGTACGTGTGCGTTTACCGAGAATGCCATCGGCATAGCCCGCATCAAAGCCGCGCTCGTTCAGGGCTCGCTGAACATTGCGAATTCTGGCTTCACTTGCGTCGCGTTTGCACAGAATTTGCCGCCACACCAAGGTCTCATCGGCAATTTTTTCACGATAGCTGTAGCGCTCATATACAGCAGGTACCTTAATGCGCTTGACCTTTGCCGGCTCGACAACGTGCTGCACGCGCACCGTTTTGGTTGTTGCAGGCACCTTCACCTCAATGGTGTGCTCAGGCTTGTCGATTACCCGCTTTTTCACCGTCTCGAAAACGGCGGGCTCAACAACGCGGCGGTACACGGCTGGGCGCTTCAACACCTGGCGCTCGACTCGGCGGTACTTGGCGGGCACCTCCACCAGGTGGAGAATCTCGCCGCTGTCTTCATCAATCTTTTCTACCGCACCGCGCCCCGGGCGCCACACCGACTCTGCCGGCTTGCTCAGAATTTTCTCTGTTACTGTCTCGTATTCAGCCTCAGACACCAATTCTTGGCGAACCCTGGCGGGAAGCACCTGCGTTTTTTCTTCAACCCATTTATAGGTCGCAGGAACCACCTTTAATTGCGTGTAGGCCTCGCTCACCACAACCTTTTCTTCGCGCCACTCCGTTTTGGCGGGCTGCATCTCCAGTTTCTCACTGGACTCCTTCACCACCCGAGTGGCTTCGCGATCAATAAATTTTGGCGGCAACAGCATTCGAGCATAACAAGCGCCCGTCTGTGCATCGGGCGGCATTGCCGATAGCACGCTACCACCGTCTCGTGCCTTGAGCTTTTCAATCTGGATCAACGCATCCGCCAGCGCGGTTTCCAGAGAGGCAACACGCTGGCCACCTTGCTCGACGGGTGTGCGGCCACCCCGGTAGTTCGGGGCCATCACACAGGCACTGCAAACAGCGGCGATCAATACGGCAAGCGTGGCACTGCGAATCACTCTCTTCTCCTATTGACTAGGGCCCACACACCTAACGAGCGAGCTATGTTTACCGCATTTTATAACGAATTTATTTAGCTTATCGACCGCAATTTCCACAATTCGCTAAACCACACAATAAACCGCCTGAATGCGGCGATCTCCAAGGAAAATATCGCAGCTGGCGGCAATAATGCCGGGGAAATTTCAACCACAATATGCTTTAATGAGCGCGCTTTTTTTGAACGCAGGCGCCTTGCAATAATGACCCACTCTCTCAAGCAACTTAGTGACTCAGGTGAATTTCAACAGCGGCACATCGGCCCCAACGAAGAGCAAGTTCGCGCTATGCTCAACAGCTTGGGCAGCAGCTCGCTAGAGACATTAATCAGCGAAACTGTTCCCGCCTCCATTTTGCGTGACTCACTGCCGCTACCCGACGGGGTTAGCGAACAAGATGCACTCAATGAGTTGGCCAGTATTGCCGCCAAAAACACCATTGCCCGTTCTTATATTGGCATGGGTTACTACGACACCCATACTCCCAAGGTCATTCTGCGCAACGTACTGGAAAACCCGGGTTGGTACACCGCGTACACACCCTACCAGCCGGAGATCGCGCAAGGGCGCCTAGAGGCATTGCTGAATTTCCAACAAATGGTGAGCGACCTCACCGGACTGGATCTCGCCAACGCATCGCTGCTGGACGAAGCTACCGCTGCCGCGGAAGCCATGGCGATGTGCAAACGCGCTGCGCGGAAAAACAAAAGTGATGTATTTTTCGTCGACCAGCACTGCCACCCACAAACTATCGCGGTACTTAAAACACGCGCCGACGCGCTCGGCCTCGAGGTCGTCGTCGGCGACGCCTTTAGCGATCTGGAAGCGCAGCCCTGTTTCGGCGTGCTAGTTCAATACCCACAGACAGGTGGTGAAATTCGTGACCTGCGGGGACTTTGTCAGCTCGCGCAGGAGAAAGACTGCCTTAGCGTGGTCGCTGCCGACCTTCTCAGCCTGATGCTACTCACACCGCCAGGCGAACAGGGTGCCGATATTGTCGTTGGCAGCGCTCAGCGCTTTGGCGTCCCCATGGGCTTTGGCGGCCCCCACGCAGCCTTCTTTGCAACCAAAGACAAGCATAAGCGCTCCGTACCTGGCCGCATCATTGGTGTGTCGGTAGACAGCCGCGGAAAACCCGCGCTGCGCATGGCCATGCAAACCCGCGAGCAACATATCCGCCGCGAAAAGGCCACCTCCAATATCTGTACCTCGCAGGCGCTGCTGGCCATTATGGCGGTGTTTTACGCCATTTATCATGGTCCTGAGGGGCTTCGCCGGATCGCACTTCGCGTCAATCGCTCTACCGCCATACTCGCATCGGGCCTCAAGCAGCTCGGTTTCAACTGCAACACCCATTTCTTCGACACGCTAACGGTCGCCTGTGGCGAGCGCAGCAGTGAGTTGGCCGACAAAGCTGAGGCACTGGGCCTTAACTTCCGGCGCAACCGCGACAGCCTCGGCATCAGCCTGGATGAAACCACTCGCAGCAAAGATATCGAGCAAATTTGGTCAGTATTTGCAGCAGACCAATCGCTACCCAGCGTAGCGGATATCGACAGTCAGCTCGGCGAATTGCCGGGAATACCGGTGGATATGCAACGCCACACCAGCGTTCTTGAACACCCGGTCTTTAATAGCTACCACTCCGAAACGGAAATGCTGCGCTATATGAGCCGCCTGGAGCGCAAGGACATTGCGCTTAACCACTCGATGATCGCGCTCGGCTCCTGCACCATGAAACTCAATGCCAGCAGCGAGATGATCCCGGTTACCTGGCCCGAGCTGGGGCGCATCCACCCCTTTGCCCCCGCAAATCAGATAACGGGTTACCTGCAGCTGGTTGATGAATTAGAAAAACAACTGGTGGAATGCACAGGCTACGACAAGTTTTCCATGCAGCCGAATGCGGGCTCTCAAGGCGAATATGCCGGACTGCTTGCCATCCGCCGCTACCATGAAAGCCGCGGCGATGCGCAGCGCGACATCTGCCTGATACCGAGCTCAGCACACGGCACGAACCCCGCGTCAGCAGCGATGGCAAGTATGCGTGTGGTGATCGTCAACTGCGACGAACTGGGCAATGTTGATGTCGCGGATTTGCGGCAAAAAGCCGAGCAACACCGCGACGAGCTCGCCGCACTGATGGTGACCTACCCCTCTACTCACGGCGTTTTCGAAGAAGGCATTCGCGAAATTTGCGACATCGTTCACGAGCACGGTGGCCAGGTTTACGTCGACGGCGCCAATATGAATGCCCTGGTCGGCCTTGCCGCTCCCGGCCATTTTGGTGCCGACGTATCGCACCTCAATCTACACAAGACATTTTGTATTCCCCACGGTGGTGGCGGCCCAGGCATGGGACCTATCGGTGTTAAAGCCCACCTGGCTCCCTTTCTGCCCAATCACCCCGTACAGCCGATTGATGGCCTGGGTAGTGAAAACGATACGGTATCGGCAGCCACCTACGGCAGCGCCAGCATCCTGCCTATTTCCTGGATGTATATCCGCATGATGGGCGGCGCCGGACTTCGCCGCGCCACGGAAGTTGCGATTCTTAACGCCAACTACATGGCCAAGCGCCTGGCTGACCACTACCCCATCCTTTATACCGGCAAACACGGTCGCGTTGCCCACGAGTGCATTATCGACCTGCGCCCCTTAAAAGAAAGCAGTGGCATCAGCGAAGAAGACGTTGCAAAACGCTTAATGGATTATGGTTTCCACGCCCCAACCATGTCCTTCCCGGTGCCCGGTACACTCATGATCGAGCCGACTGAAAGCGAAGCCAAGGCCGAACTCGATCGCTTCTGCGACGCCATGATCCACATTCGCAAGGAAATTGCGCGCGTGGAAGCCGGCCAGCTTCCCGCTGACGATAACCCACTGGTTAATGCACCGCACACGCAAGCCGATATCATCAGCAGTGACTGGGCGCGCGCCTACAGTCGCGAAGAAGCCGCATGGCCCGTTAACGTCTTGAGATAGTCGAAGTATTGGCCAACGGTCAATCGTATCGACAATGTCTACGGCGGCCGCAACTTGATGTTCTCCTG
>NZ_CAXGPO010000059.1:0-8581 GCF_964011655.1 uncultured Spongiibacter sp.
GAGTGGGCTCGTCACGTGAAATGGTGGCGCGTATTCTCAAAGACCTGACCATCGGAGACTATATCGAAGTGGAAGGTCGACACATCATTCTCAAGAAGAAGCTGCCGGAGAGCTACTAACCCAATCGCGCCTCCAGTGATGCGTGAATAAAATACCGAAGTGACTACTGATGGCGTAAGGTAATTAGTCCTAGGTCGACGGCTTTGAGAGTGGCCTCAGCACGTGAATTCACCTGGAGCTTGCGGTAAATATCTTTTAGATAGTCGGCTACGGTGTGGTGGCTCAATTGCAATGACTCGGCGGCATTGCGAACACTGTAACCATGGGCGATCAGCGTCAGCACCTCGCTTTCCCGTGCCGTCAGATTATACTCAATCGCCTTTTGTGGTCGAAAAAATGCCAGCATACGACGGGCGATGCTGGGGGATAGCGGCGGTTGCCCTGCAAGAATGCCCATTAGTCGTTGACTGAAGACCTCGGTGGTTTCGTCTTTGAGCAGGTAGCCTTCCGCGCCTGCTTTTAATGCGGCAAACAAATGCTCAGAGTCGTCGAAAATTGTTGTTATCACGCAGCTGCATTGGGGGTTTTTGGCAAGGATTTCCGGTATTAGCGCTACACCTGAACCGTCGGGCAGGCCAATGTCCAGTAGTGCAAGTTGGGCGGGCCAGGTCGGAAGCAGTTCGCGCGCACTGGCCAGGCTGTCAGCCTGTTGAACGCTGGCATCGGGAAAGCATTGGGCGGCAATTCTGGAAAGCCAGTCGGAGACATCTGGCAGGTCTTCAACAATCAGGATATGTGTTATAGCGTTCACTAGTGTGTTCCAAATAATCTGCGTGAATGACTATTAGGCTGGATACTATCGCCGATTCGTTATTATGACGCATCCCCTCGTTTGTGGGGAAAAGGATAATATCGCGCCTGTAGGCGTGTCGTACCTCGTGTTCAGGTTTGATGAATAGAAGTGGAACGGATGAATTTACATGCTCGCTTGGCTGTGGCAGTCGCACTGCTGTTGGTGGGCGCACTTGCCAGCCTGTCTCTGGCTCTACACCTGCCCCAGCCTCAGGGGCTTTTCAGTCTGGAAGGTGAGCAGATCATTTACTCGGCTCCGAGCGGTCAGCGCCATACAGTGGCTGCGCTGAAGGCTGGAGAGCAGGAGCTAACTGCCAATCCTCGATGGCTGATTGCGGAGCCCGACGTCCTTGAGAGTTTTGAGGAATTTAATGGCCTGATGGACCAACAACGCCTTATTTCGGCAGCTATAAAGCGCGGCGATCTGGTGTTGATCAACGAATCAGGTGACCATCTAGCGGTCCCATTTCGCCAAAGGGAGCTCGGTGATCTCCACTGGTTATTTTGGTTTCAGATTGGCATAGGCAGTATCATTCTGATGATCGGAGGAATGGTCTGGTCGGCTAAGCCGGGAATGGCTACGACGCTGTATGCAGCGAGCGGCCTGTGCTTGGCTATTGCCACCAATACGGCCGCTGTGTATAGCACACGATCGATGTTTATTGATGGCGATGTTTTTCGTTTTCTCTCTGACTTTAACAGCTGTGGTGCCTTGCTTTTTTCTTCGTCCTTTAGCGCCTTGCTGTGGCACTATCCGCAGCAATTGGGCCGCTTTCCCGTTGCGCCTTTGAGCTTCATTGTTGGATTTGCCTCATGTGCGGTAGTCATTTTTCAATGGGAGCCTGCGCCCAATTTCTATTATTTCTTGGTCTTGGCTATCTACGCCGTGGGCTTTATTTTTGCGGCCCTGCAATGGCGTTTTACCCGCGACAAGCCGCTGGAGCGGGCGGCACTGCTCTGGTTTTTGATTGCCATTTTTACCGGTACGGGGGGCTTTGCCGGCCTACAACTAGTTCCTGCTGCACTGGGGCTGGAGTTGCTGGTGCCTCAGGAGATTCTGTTTGCGGTATTTCTGTTGATGTACGCCGGGGTTGCGCTGGGGTTGATCCGCTATCGGCTGTTTGATCTGGAGCGCTGGTGGTTTGCGCTGTGGGGCTGGTTACTTGGTGGGGCGGCAGTGATCGCCGTTGATCTTGCACTGGTATCTCTGCCCGCCATGGGACAGACCCTGGCGCTGTCATTGTCGCTGGCCATGGTCGGCTGGCTGTATTTCCCGGTAAGACAATGGTTTTGGAAGCGCTTTGTGCGCGTGCCGGAGCGGAATCTGGAACGTATTCTCCAGCAGAGTATTCCACGCTTTACCGCGATTCGCAGTGTGGCAGAGCTGCGCAGTCTATGGCTTGAGCTGCTTCAGGAGGTCTTTCAACCGCTGCGCAGTCAACCCTGTTTCGGTGTTCAGCAAGTGCTGTTGCTGGATGGAGGGCAGGCCATGAACATCCCCGATGTGTTGGGCGAGGGAAACGGTATGCAGCTTCAGTTAGCTGACCGGGGCCGGCGACTTTTCAGTCGCGATGATTTGGCACTGGTCACCTTGCTGCAGAGCCAGTTTGAGATCGCTCAGAACAGTTTGCGGGCCAGTGAGCGCGGGCGGATGGCTGAGCGGGAGCGAATTCGCCGGGATATTCACGACGATCTAGGCGCGCGCCTGCTTACCTTGTTGCATCGCAGTAATGAAGGTGAGCGCCCGTTGGTGCGTGAGGCGATCAAGGATTTACGTAGCCTGCTGGAGGCGCTAGACACCGAAACGCGGCCGCTGGAAGTGCTGTTCGCCTCCTGGCGTATGGAGCTTGAAGAACGCTGCCACACAGCGGGCGTGCCTCTGCAGTGGCAGCAGCCGGAACGTGTTCCCGCGCTGCTGGTGAGCCCCGAGTCGCAGCAACAATGCCAACGCGTTCTTCGCGAAGCCGTATCTAACGCCTTGCGTCATGCCAAGCCCAGCGCGGTAAGCATAGATATCGAGCACCAAGGAGATGAGCTGTGCATAATTATAGAGAATGATGGTGTGTCTGATAGTCCGGTTCAATACGGACGGGGAACCGCGATTATGCAGCAGAGAGCCGACGAGCTGGGCGCGGTGCTCAAGCGCGAACATCTGGGTTCGTGTTGGCGGGTAAGTCTTAGTCTGTCTCTGCCGCTGCTGGAAGGTAGTGAGCCCCCGGAATCCAGGGGTGTGTAGCCTGCGTCTGAGCCGCTATAGTGTTCGCTAGGCGGACTCAGGATGAGGGGTGGCGAGAGTCGCCTTCACAGGGATGTGCCGCTCCATTATGGCTTAGGTATTTCATCAAGGCGCACTACGGTACCGCCTTTGGCAAATCGTGCCAGCGATGACTCGCCTCTATGCAACGTGGCTATATTGCGAACCGCCGTTCCTTGTTCGTTCAATACAACCGCATAACCGCGACTTAAAGTCTGCTCGGGCCCTAGCCTGTGCAACTGATTTTCCAGTGAGGGCAATCGCTGTCGCTGTTTTGCCTCAAACTACGCAATACGCTGGCGTTGCCCCACGGTGAAGAAGGGCAAATGAAGATCAACGAGAAACTCACCAAACAAGAGATCGCTGACAGAGTGGGCTCGTCACGTGAAATGGTGGCGCGTATTCTCAAAGACCTGACCATCGGGGACTATATCGAAGTGGAAGGTCGACATATCATTCTCAAGAAGAAGCTGCCAGAGAGCTACTAGGGTCTGCTCATATTCACTAGGATGATGAGCTCGATGCCAGCGGCGCCCATAGTGGCGCCGTTTTCGTTTCTGTTGCAGTAAAACAAATAATAATCAGGGGGTAATATGCGGGGCTTAGGAGCAATACCGCTCGCCGTAATCGTGGTGATTGTCAGTGCCTGCGGCGGTGGCAATAGTGGGTCGTCGCCAAGCCAGGCTGAGCAGGGGGCGGCGAATCTTATTCAGCGCCACAGTGTCGATACACGCTGCGATCTTGCGGCCTATCCGTCGGCTGATTGGTTGCAATGCGAGCTGGAAAATCATGCCCGAACGCTGGAGGCCAATGTCGAGCAGCTCGCCCCAGGTTTTGTTATTCGTTCTCAAACGCAGGAAAACGCTAACCGCTTGGCGATGGTAGCCCGCATTGCCGATGACCCGAGCTGGAGCTTGCCACCCACCCAGGGCACCACGCCGCTTACGCCACTGTGCTCGGCGGGAATGGGGCCCTGCGTTGGCGACCCGTTCCGCTACCCCGGTGTCGATGGCCCGGATGGCCGGACCTTCTACGAGCAAGAAGCCGTTGTCGAGCCCGTCGTCTATTACGATGAAGGGTGCGCACGCATCAGCGGACGGGTGTGGCGGCCACGCGCCCTGCAGGCGGGTGAACGGGCGCCTGTTGTTGTGATTAAAAATGGCTCCGTGCAGGCAGGCGAGCAGCTTTACTGGTGGGCGGCGCAGGCCCTGGTGCGAGCGGGGTATGTTGTGCTGACCAGCGATCCTCGCGGGCAGGGCGCGTCGGACATGGCAACGCCAAATTCGGCGGAGCAGGGCGGCAACATTAATGGCCATGTGTTTTACCAGGGCTTGGTCAACGATATCGACTTTATTTTATCGCGCCCAGCGCTGCACTACCCCCATGAAGCGCGTTGCGCGGGTAGTTACCCAACCGAGACTCGCGCGTTTAACCCCTTTCACGCCTTTGTTGACCGTGAGCGCATTGGGATAGCCGGACACTCCTACGGCGCCGCTGGTGTGACCTGGGTGCAGGCCTACGGCGCGCCGGGTGCTGAAAACTGGCCGGGCCTGCTGAGTTCGGAAAACCCGGTCGATGTGGTGGTGGCCTGGGATGCCCTGGGCTATACCGACACTGGCAATAATGCCACCATCACCAGTGTGCAGCTGCCGCCCGGCAGTACCAATGCCATTACTGACGCCTTTGGTGGTAGTGACTTCCCGGCAGTGGTTGCCCACAAGCCTGCGCTAAGCTTTAAGTCGGAATACGGCTTTACGCCGATACCATTGGTCACCGATCCGGATCGGGATGGGCATAAAAATGCCTTCAAACAATGGCAGGCGGCGTCTGTTCCTGTGGTGAGTGTCACTATTGCCGGTACGACGCATTTGGATTACTCATTGGGGCCGACCTTGCCCGCAAGTTCTTGGTGCCCAAATACGGATAATAATCGCTGTGAGGGCGGTTGGGCGCGCCCGATGATTACGGAATACACTGTTGCGTGGTTTGATCGATGGCTGAAAAAGCGGGGAGAGCCGGGCTATGCCCAGGCGGAGGCGCGCCTGTTAGATCACGCGCGCTGGGCTGAACGAATGAGTTTTCACTTTGCTTCCGCCCGCGACTTCCCTTTGCGCAGCGGTGAAAGGGAGTCCTGTGAAGATATCCGTTTGTTATGCGGGAGCGGCGAGTAAACCCCGTCGCCTCACTCGCTATCATCCACGGTGAGGGCAACTTGCCCCTCGGCGAAACGCCCGCGCAACCGCTGCCCTTGCTGAAGATCGGCGGCGCGTCGTACTGCCCGGCCTTGTTGGTCGAGAACAATCGCATAGCCACGGCTAAGCGTCTGCTCGGGGCCCAGTTGTCGTAACTGGGACTGCAGTGCCTGTAATTGTTGTGCGCGGCGTCGCATTTGCTCTTGTACGCTGCGCTGCAGCCTTGCTTGAAGTTGTGTCAGGGCATTGAGCCGTGTCGCTTGTTGCCGATCGGGGCTGAGCAGCAGCATTTGTTGTTGTAGGCCCGCGAGACGCGCCAGGCGTTGGCGCTGGCTACTTTGCCACTGGCGTCGCAGTCGCATTTCAAGTTCATCCAGCCGTTGCGCTTGCTCTCTAAGTCGGCTCCGTGGGTCGCGAATGCGTCGGTTCAACTGTTGTAATTGTTCACGCTGATGCTGAAGGCGTCGCCGCTGCGCCCGAACCAGGCGGCCGCGCAGCAGCTGGACCTTCGAATTGATCTCGCTTTGATCAGGGCTGAGTAATTCCGCCGCAGCCGACGGCGTTGCGGCGCGCACATCCGCGACAAAGTCGGCAATGCTGAAGTCCACTTCGTGCCCCACGGCGCTCACCACAAGCAGTTCCGATTGGTAGATGGCCTCGGCCACCACCCGCTCGTTAAAGGGCCAGAGGTCTTCCAGTGAACCGCCGCCGCGTGTCAGCAGGATCAAATCGAAGTTATGCGACGCTGAACGGGCGAGCTGATTCGCCTGCGCGATGGCACGTTGTATTTGACCGGCCGCCTGCTCGCCCTGCACCAGCACAGGCAGCAGGGTGACCTTCATTGCCGGCCAGCGCCGGTTGAGCACTGCGACAATATCCTGCAGGGCGGCGCCTGTGGGTGAGGTGATAATGGCAATGTGCTTGATAGCCGGCGGCAGGGGCTTTTTCAGCGCCGGGTCGAACCAGCCGGCTGCCTGCAGTTCTGCCTTGAGTGCTTCGAAGGCCGCTGCCAGCGCACCGGCACCGGCGGGCTGCATGTGCTCGACAATAAGCTGGTAGTCGCCGCGCCCTTCATAGAGGCTGACTTTACCGCGAACGACCACCTGCTGGCCCGGTTGCGGTTGAAAATTCACCCGCATATTGCGGTTGCGAAAGAAGGCGCAGCGGATCTGTGCGCGCTCATCCTTTAGCGTGAAATACCAGTGACCGGAACTGGGGCGCGACAGGGTGGAGAGCTCGCCAGTAACACTCACCTGAGCGAAGCAATCTTCTAAAAGTTGCTTGGCGAGGCGGTTGAGTTGGCTGACGCTGAGCTGTTGTGGGGGTTCTTGTGTAGTCATTGCGCAATCATATCAAGATATAGCGCTATTGCGGGGTCAAATTGGTTTACTCGGGGGCTGTCATCACTTAAAATTGCCAAGATTCTAGCCACCGGCATTGGAATCATTCTATGTTACGTATCGCACAAGAAGCACTGACCTTCGACGATGTTTTGCTTCTTCCCGGCTACTCCGAAGTAACCGCCAAAGACGTCAGTCTACGCACTCGACTCACTCGCAATATTACCCTCAATATTCCTCTGCTTTCTGCTGCAATGGATACGGTCACCGAAAGTGGTCTGGCCATTGCGCTGGCGCAAGAAGGTGGTATCGGCATCATCCACAAGAGCATGACCATCGAACAGCAGGCTTACGAAGTTCGAGCGGTGAAAAAACATGAAAGTGGTGTGGTTAAAGACCCGATTACTATCGATGCGGCGGCTCCCATCAGTGAACTGTTTGAGCTGCGTCGCCGTCACAAAATTTCCGGCGTACCGGTGCTCGATAAGGGCGACTTGGTAGGTATCGTCACCAGCCGTGACGTGTTGTTCCAAGAGCAAATGGATGTGCCGGTCTCAACCATCATGACCCCCAAGGCCAAGCTGGTAACGGTTAATGAAAACGACGATATGTCGGTGGCCCGGGAGTTACTGCACAAGCATCGCATTGAAAAAGTTCTGGTTGTGAACGATGCCGGCAAGCTGACCGGGATGATCACCGTTAAAGATATGAACAATGCGCAAACCTACCCCCTGGCCTGTAAAGACAGCTCTGGCCAGTTGCGGGTGGGCGCCTCTGTAGGAACCAGTGCTGATACTGACGACCGCGTGGCGGCGTTGGTTGCTGCGGGCGTGGATGTACTCGTGGTAGATACCGCTCACGGGCACTCGAAGAACGTACTTAACCGGGTTAAGTGGATTAAACAACACTACCCTCAAGTAGATGTGATTGGCGGCAATATCGCCACTGGCGAAGCGGCTTTAGCCCTGCTGGAAGCCGGTGCCGATGCCGTGAAAGTCGGCATTGGTCCTGGCTCAATTTGTACCACGCGAATTGTCACCGGCATTGGCGTTCCGCAAATCAGCGCTATTGCCAATGTGGCGGCGGCACTTAAAGACAGCGGACTGCCGCTGATTGCCGATGGCGGTATCCGCTTTAGTGGCGACCTGTCAAAAGCCGTCGCGGCGGGCGCCAATGCGGTGATGATGGGCTCAATGTTTGCCGGCACAGAAGAAGCGCCGGGCGAAGTGGAGCTCTTCCAGGGCCGCACGTACAAGTCTTACCGTGGTATGGGCTCGCTGGGCGCCATGACCAAAACCCAAGGCTCCAGTGACCGTTACTTCCAGAGTGCTGAAGACGGTGCAGAAAAGCTGGTACCCGAAGGTATTGAAGGTCGCGTTCCCTACAAAGGGCCGCTGGCGGCTATCGTGCATCAATTGATGGGCGGCTTGCGCAGCGCCATGGGTTATACCGGCAGTGTGGACATCGAGACCATGCGCAGCAAACCACAGTTTGTTCGCGTGACGGCTGCAGGCATGAATGAGAGCCACGTCCACGATGTTAGTATCACCAAAGAAGCACCAAACTACCCGACCTGAGTGTCGTAATGGGGCGCCGTCTGCGGCGTCCCCGTCCCACCTTTTACACTACCCCTCAGTCTGAATAGAGAGAACGCCGTGTCCAGCCCCGATATTCATGCCCACCGAATTCTGATCCTTGATTTCGGTTCTCAGTACACGCAGTTAATTGCGCGCCGTATCCGCGAAATAGGCGTGTACTGTGAGATTCGTGCCTTCGATATCGAAGACGCAGAGATCGATGAATTTCGTCCATCGGGTGTGATCCTGGCCGGTGGCCCCGAGTCGGTGACGGCGGCAGGCTCGCCGCGTGCGCCGCAGAAAATATTTGACCTGGGAATCCCAGTACTGGGGATCTGCTACGGCATGCAAACCATGGCCGAGCAG
>NZ_CAXGPO010000060.1:0-8161 GCF_964011655.1 uncultured Spongiibacter sp.
GTTTGTCAGTGAAAATCGGCCGTCACAGGATATTGAATCCATTGCCACCGGCGAGGTGTGGTATGGCCGCCGCGCACTGGACAAAGGTCTAATTGACGGTATTTCCACCAGCGATGACTATCTGCTGAGCAAACGTGAAGACACCGATATTTATGCGGTGCACTTTAAGCAAAAGCGCAGCCTACCCGAGCGCCTTGGCTTCGCTGCTGAAACAGCGATAGACCGAGGTTTTTGGGGCGTCGTTGAAAAAATTCGCAACAGCCGTTTTGTCGGCTAAATCGGGGGAAATAATGACATTTAAAGCCGTACAGGTCAGAGAAGAGCAGGGCGCCTATCAGTGCAGCGTTGTCGACAAAGACGACTTTGCCCAGCCCGAGAATGGCGAAGTGCGCGTTGCGGTAGAATACTCGTCGCTCAACTATAAAGATGCCTTGTCAGCCGCGGGCAACAAAGGGGTAACCCGCAACTACCCGCATACGCCGGGCATCGATGCCGCGGGCACAGTGCTGGCTTCATCCAGCGATAATTGGAAGGCGGGTGACCGTGTTATCGTGACGGGCTATGACCTGGGTATGAACACCGACGGTGGCCTGGCAGAACAAATTCAAGTGCCCGGTGAATGGTTACTGGCCGCCCCGGATGGCTTGGACAGTGCAGAGGCGATGGCACTCGGCACTGCAGGATTGACGGCCGGCTTATGTGTGGAGAAGCTCCAGCGCCAATTAGGCGAGCTGAGCGGTCTTAAAATTGCCGTAACGGGTGCCAGTGGTGGTGTTGGTAGTGTTGCCATTGCATTGCTTAATCAACTGGGTGCGGAGGTCACCGCGATCAGTGGCAAGGCGCAACAATATGACTTTTTACATAGTATTGGCGCTCAACATTGTGTGGCGCCATCGATGCTGGCAGAGTTCGATAAAAAACCAATGGCGAAGCCATTGTTTGATGCGGCAATTGACACGCTCGGCGGCGATCCACTGGCAAACCTGTTAAAAATTATTCAGCCCGAGGGCGCCGTCGCCTGTTGTGGACTGGCTGCCGGGGTGAATATCAACAGCAGCGTTTTCCCATTTATTCTGCGCGGTGTATGCTTACTGGGTGTCGATTCAGTAGAAATTAGTCAGCAACGGAAAGCTGATATATGGCGGCGTTTTGCCGAGCAGTGGAAGCTCGATGACGCGGCGTGGTCTGCTCTGCTAACTGAAATAACCCTCGAGGAGGTGCCTGACTATTTGGCGCGCTTCCTTGAGGTATCAGTCAGCGGGAGAATTAGAGTAAAGCTATAAATGCACCTTCGCCTCCGTATGGCAAACTCAGGCCCCGGCGCTAGCCGGGGTATTACCCGTCGAGAAATTCTCTTTGTATTGCTGATCGCCTCAGCACTAACGATATATGTAAGTAGCCTTGTTAAGCAGCGTGTCGATGAGGCTTTGCATGAACAAGCAGTGATTGATCTGGAGCGAATTACCCGGGCTCTGCATCAATATAAGCTTGATAATTTGCGTTACCCAAGTCCTGACCAAGGGCTATACGCGCTGTTGGAAAGCCCCGTCTTGGAGCCTCTCAGCCCGCGTTGGGCCGGCCCCTATTTAAGTCGTAGCAGTCTGATTCGCGACCCGTGGAAGCGCGATTATATCTATCACAGCTCCGACGCACCGCCATCCTTCAGCGTGAAAACCTTCGGTGCGGATGGCGTGGAAGGTGGCAGTGGAGAGAACCGGGATTTGCTCGTTGTTTTTGAAAGTGACAGCGACTACTGAGCGCGGCGCCTGGCGAAGCCGTTACTGGCCGATGGCGCCTTGCACCGCGGTTTCTTAAAGCCTTATCGCGCTGGCGATCGCCCTGGCAATAATGCGCCCCTGGGTATTTTTAATCACCCCTTCTGTTGCCAGCAAGCGTTTACCGGGGTGATCGACCCGCGCTTCAATGAGCAGCTCTTCGTCGGGGTCGCGAACGGCGCCGATAAATTTGATCGACAAGTCCGTCATGGTGTGAAATTCACCCGCCGCTAACTTTGTCATCACCGCGGCACCCATTGCCGTGTCCAGCAGTGATGCCAAAATGCCTCCGTGCAGGGAGCCTATTAAATTTTGGTGGCGCGCTTTTGGTGTGTAGCGGTACACCACCTCACCATCATTGATGGAAACAATGTCGTAGCCCAAGTTCGCCGCCATACCGCTGCGCTCGGTCTGAGCCTCAAACTGCTTTACTCGCTCAGTGAATCGGCCGCCAAAAGCTATGCCGCGCAGCAGGGCATTTCGCTGAGTGACATGCCCCGCATCAAAGGCTGGGGGCATCGCTCGTCTGCCATCGACCTGCGCAGTAAGCTGCGCCTTAGCGACGGTCAGCCACTGCTTTTCCCTCATGTAAATCAGCTGATTCGCGACGCCCTAAAACGCGCAGACATGACTGACTTGCTGCAACTCGACGGCCTTGAGGTGCACGACTGTTTTTCCATTACCGAATACACGGTGATCGATCACTGCGGTTTAACGGCGCCCGGTGAAAGCTGGAAAGCAATAGAGGAGGGGCGCATATGCAAAGACGGCGACTTTCCCGTTAATGCCAGCGGCGGCTTGATCGGCCTGGGCCATCCCGTGGGCGCGACCGGCGTACGCATGCTGTTGGACTGCTACAAGCAGGTCAGCGGCCAAGCAGGGGAGACACAAATCACCAACGCCAAAAACATGGCCACCTTCAACCTTGGCGGCAGCGCCACAACCTGTGCCAGCTTTATAGTAGGAATTAACGAATGACACACGCTTATATTTACGACGCTATTCGCACACCGCGCGGCCGTGCCAAGGAAACGGGTAGTCTGCATGCATTGTCGCCACTGGCGCTGCTAAAAACCCTTTACGATGCCCTGGCAGAGCGCAATCCACTGGACAAAAGCCAGGTTGATGATGTGATTCTAGGCTGTGTAACACAGGCGGGTGACCAGGCGGCAAATATTGCCAAAACCTCCCTGTTATATGCTGGCTGGCCCAGCCATGTTCCCGGTATTACCGTTAACCGTTTCTGTTCCTCCGGCTTGGATGCCATCAATTTTGCCGCATTGAAAGTGCAGGGCGGGCAAGCCGGTATGGTCATTGCTGGCGGCGTGGAAATGATGTCCCACGTGCCGATGTTGTCCGACAAAGCCACCGTTTTTACCGACCCCAAGATGGCGGCTCGCTGCCAAATGTTAATGATGGGCAACGGCGCGGACCTGATTGCCTCCCAGTATCAAATCAGTCGCGAGGACGCCGACCACGTTGCCGTAACCAGTCAGCAGCGCGCCGCCCGAGCGCGTGACAATGGCGGTTCCGCTCGGTCGTTCCGGTTGTAAACACAGAGACAGGCGTAAATGTGGCCCACGATGAATGCATCCGCGACAACGCAAACATGGAGTCTCTGGCGCAAATGCCGCCGGCCTTTGCTGAGCTTGGCGCAAAAGGCATCGATGCCTTGCAACTTCAGGGGCATGCCAAACTCACCGAGATCCAGCATATTCACACCGCTGGTAATTCGCCAGCTATGGCCGATGGCGCTGCCTTGGTGTTGGTGGGCGACGAAGCATTGGGCGAAACGCTGGGTAAAGCGCCACGCGCGCGTATCTGCGCCGTCGCCAGTGTTTGCGACGATCCATTAACCGTCATCTCAGGCTGCTGCGCCGCCACGCAAAAGCTTATGCAGGAGCAGGCGTTAACCGCCGACCTGTTCGAACTGCATGAAGGCTTTGCCGCCACGGTGATCAAATGCCAGCGCGACCTCGGTATCAGCGAAGACAAACTCAACATCAATGTCGGAGTGATCGCACTCGGTCATCCCATGGGCGCAACCGGCGCTATCATGGCAGGCACCTTAATTGACGAGCTTGAGCGCCGCGGCCTGAAACGAGGTATTGTTGCGGCAAGCGGCGCCGCAGGCACAGGAACGGCAATGTTGCTGGAGCGGTGTTAACCGCTCCTGGGCGAATCCAGCCTTGATCTAGCAAATACCATATGTTCGCATAATATATATTGCGCAAATACTGAGGATCGCCCCGAAACCCACGCGGGGCGCGGGCTGTAGCGCGCTCGATAAGCGAGCAGAACACTCGCCAGTCAGGAAAATTACCCATCATCATCGCCAAGCGCGCCACTTAGGCCGCTTCGCGCCTCTTTTTTGGTGTTAGGCGCTCGCAGATTTTCACCCATGTTTCATAAGAAGGGGTGTTTTTTGCGCGCTCAGCGGTTACGCAGGCCAAAACATAACCTGCATCTAAACCCAGTATTTCTGCGGCTTTGATAGCAATATCGTCGCTCATTGCGCGATCGCTTTTGGTGTATCCAGTGAGTGTTTGGGGGCGACAATTCAATAGCTTTGACGCAGCATAGTAAGACCCGGTTTCGGTTTTTTTGCGGACTAAGTCAACGATTTCGCTTGACGTCAGCATGGGCGGCACCCCTCTCGCTGATTTATTTAAATTTTCGATATAACAGGCATATTTTGCGCATCAGGTCGCGGGTTGCGCAATATTCGCGGGTATTGAGCATTCGCGCCCCGTGATCTATCTTTCGTTCCAGCTCACCGCATGGGCTACCTCGCCCCCTGGCCAGCGCGGCACCGTTGGCAGGGGGCAAAAACCCGGCGGCGAGCTAACAGAGGTTAAACATGCGGAATGAATGGAGCCTGAACGATGAGCAACGAGCCAGAGAACGCGATACTGAACATTATCTGTCACCGCGAGCGCAAAGCGGTGAACAGCGCTAAGGAGCGATCCGAGCAAGCCCCTCCAGTTAGTCCCAGTCATTACATCTTTTGCAGTTATTGCGGCACCACCGGAAAGCGTGGAACAGGCCTTATCCGAAAGCGCGAGCAGTACACCCGCGCCGATGGAGAGCCGATCTTAATGGTTCCCACTAAGTCACTTTGCCCAGCCTGTAATGGGTTTGGTTATGTGATGACCGCCATTGGTAAACGCTACGAAGAGCAAGGGGTGGCGTGATGCTACATGGGGAAGTTAGACCAGAGGGAGGTGTGGCTGCTGTTGATTTCACCAGATGCATTTTTGACGGTGGTTTGAATGCCAGTGCTGGTAAGGGTCGCGCTAATCTGGATGTCAGGGTTACCGATTGTCGAATCAATGGTCTTACAGGAAGCTTTGTCTTCGACTCCATCAACGAGCTTGTTAACGAATTGGGAGGAGAGTGTGACTCCGACCATGATAAGGAAATCACGACTAACTCCGCTTTTCTTTGGGGTGGTGTATTCGGCAAGTACCTGAATGCTGCCTTTGGGGCCTGTGCACAACGAGCGATCTGTATAAGTCATGCTGCTAGGGGTCACCGTCACAAAGTCTTTGTTCACTTGGTGGGACCAATCTTTGGCATTTGTGTGGGTAGCTATCAGCAAAATCAAAAAAAAGAGTGGCGAGCGAATCATATAAGTACCTATCCATTGGTTTGTTGTTGGTGGGTAATCAAGCCGCAAGGTTTTTTGGTTGTCAATGATTGGGCTTTCGCATGAGTGACCGTTACCAACAGGCAATGGCGATCATTCGCGAGATCAAGCGCAAAGACCCAAAATGCGAACCCGGTTTATATGATCGCGGCGGCGTGTTGGTAGTACGTTGCCACCGGGCCGGGGGCTGCTGCCGGGGGGCGAATCGTGCAGACGCCTAGTCCGTTATTGAATTTGAATAATCTCCCCCAGTTTGCCGGGCAATGCGACCCGGCTTTTTTGTTTCCCGATGATATGACGCTGGCAGAGGTGCAAGCGGATGCGCGCAGGCCTTTGAGCGAAGCGAAAAGGCATAGGCTAGTCAAGGCGTCCAAATGTCCGACAGCGCCGAAACCCGCAGAAACCGTACATATTCCGCAATCGTGGATAGGCCGACCAGAACGGCAAACCGCCATTGAACCGACCAAGCTTGCAGGCACCCCGGAAGGCCAGCGCGCCGCCTATACCGTGTTGCAGTTTCGGGAATGGTCAGACGAGTACCGCATACGCACACGCGTTGAAACGACAGCAGGAACTACGCCACCAGAACAAGCCGGGCCGAGAATTACCGCCAATTTGAGCCAGCGGGCTGCGCGCAAGGTGGCCGAAAGCTGCAGTTATGTGAGCCTGCAAAAAGGCGGCTACCGCACGTTTTTTACGCTGACATTCGACGCGGAGCACCGCGCCGCGATCGATGCCGGGGAAACCTCAATTCAGCGCGAAGTGTCGCGCTTTATGGATGGCCTGCAAAAGATGTGGCGCAGGGGCTGGAAAGCCGAATTCACCGCGCCGCATGGCCGCAAATTCTACTGCGCCGACAAGGGCGGCGAGGTGATGGGCGAGCCGGGGAAAGACAAAGAATTGCTTTATGTGTGGGTAGCTGAAGCGCCCGACAACGAGCACGGCAAGCCAAACCCGCATGTGCATGTGCTAATCAATTGGCGCGTGAAATATTCCCTGTTCCCAAGCTGGGCAAAACGCATCGAAAGCCTATGGGGGCAGGGCATCGCCCACATTGAAAAAATCAAAGACACTGACGCCGCCGCCAGCTACATGATGAAAGCGGCGGGCTACTTGTGCAAAGCCCAGGGCAAAAGCGACCAAGGCGAGATCCGGGGCAACCGCTACGGTATCTGCGCCGCTGCCCGCGCCCCGGAGTGGGCCACTTTGTCAGAAACCCAGCTTCACATTATGGGCCGACTGATTGCAGACGTTCACGAACACCTAACCCAGCGCCACGGCGAGGACTACCGCCGCCGCAAGGTACTTGCTCAGTATTTAGAAAAAGCCCCCAAGGGCAGTAAAACCCGTCACGCCGTGGGCAAGGCATTGCAGAAGGTGCGCCGCAAGCTGGAAAAACTGCCCATTGTCGCCAGCAAGCACCAAATTCTGCTGAAAGGTAAACACGCCTTTTGGCTGTTTTTGCAGTGGGCGCGCACCAACGACGCCGGGCAAGTGACCAACTGGCTACCGGAAAAGGGGCCAGGCGAAGTGTGGAACCCCGGCGAAACCCGGCCACCGTGCCAGTGGTACGCCGAATTCAAAGAGCGCCATTACTGGCGGCGAGCGCTGCGCAAAATGCCGCAGTGGTCAGACCTCGAATTTACCCAAGCCGCTAACGACTACGAACAATACGCCGCGATAGCGGCAGCATAGGAGGCACCACCGATGGCAGTACAAAATAGGCCGCAAATAGGCTGGCTAACTTGCCCAATGTGCAACACGCGGGGGACCGTTCACGCTTGCGCCGTAGGCCGGGGAGGCCGGGCCGAGGCGAAATACTGGCGCTGTGAATGCGGCACAATTCAGCCGTGGAAACCGGGCGGGCAGCGGTTTATTGAGGCCAATTTTGAGCCATTGGAAAAACCCGCTGAAAAACCTACTGCGCCGCCGCCTAGCACCGAACCAGAACCCGTAGCAAAACCGCAAGCGGAAGCCGCCGACGAGTACACACCGGGCGAGCAGACACCCCCACCAGAAAACCGACCAAAACCGCAAAAGCGCGGTTTATTACACACCCTTTTTGTGGAGTAGAACCCCATGAGCGACGAGCAGAGCAACGCGGCAGAAACCGCCGACAATACCGAACAGCAAACCTATGAAAACCTGAACGCCTTTGCCGGGGAACCGGAATTTATACCGGGGCAGGGGGGCGAGGAACCACAACCAGACCAGCCGACACTGGGCGGCGAAGAACTGGCCTTTATTTTCCAAGTGGGGTTTGGTGTGGTGGCATCGCGCCGGGGCGATCACTGGAAAATAGCCGACGATGAAGCGCAGCAACTGGGCGCGGCCACCGATGCGGTATTGCAAAAGTATTTACCCGACATTCAAACCGGGCCAGAGGTGGCGCTAGTGCTCACCGCTGGAATGGTGTTTTTACCGCGCATAATGACAGACCAACAATTGGCCGCAGAGGCCGAAAAACCAGAGGCGGCAACCGATGGCGATTAATCCAGACGGCAGCCGCAAAGCCAAGCACACGCTTATTATTGCGACCACGGGCGGCGGCAAGAGCCAAGCCGCCAAAAACCTGATACCGGGGCGGGGAGTGCGGTTTATTGCGTTCGACCCCGAAGGCGAGCACCCGGCGCATGGAATCGACAGTTTCCCGGCGTTTTGCCGGGAGCTGATGAAGGCCGACCGCAGCGGCAAACCCTATCAAGATCGGATGAGCACACGTCTGAACTCCAGTCAC
>NZ_CAXGPO010000061.1:0-4666 GCF_964011655.1 uncultured Spongiibacter sp.
GCATCGCCTGGGCGAAGGTCGGTAACGCCATCGAGGTAGACTTTGCCATCAATCTCGGGGGCATCCGCATAGCAGCGTCCAATCGCGCCTTCTTCGTCGACGACATCGATCAACACTTCTAATTGCTGGCCGATGCGCTGCTGCAGCTTTTCTGCGGAAATGCGTTGCTGCACTTCCATGAAGCGCTCCCAGCGCTGTTGTTTCACGTCTTCGGGCACGGGGTCTGGTAGGTCGTTGGCGCTGGCCCCATCGACGGGTGAATACTGGAAGCAGCCGACGCGGTCCAGTTGAGCTTCTTCCAGCCAGTCGAGCAGCAACTGGAAGTCTTCTTCGGTTTCGCCCGGAAAGCCGACAATAAACGTTGAGCGTATTACCAGGTCGGGGCAGATTTTTCGCCAGGCTTTGATGCGCTCTAGCGTTTTTTCCTGATTGCCTGGGCGCTTCATCAACTTGAGCACACGCGGGCTGGCATGCTGAAACGGAATATCCAGGTAGGGAAGGATCTTGCCCTCAGCCATGAGGGGTATCATTTTGTCTACGTGGGGGTAGGGGTAGACATAGTGCATGCGTACCCACACGCCGAGCTCGCCCAGTGCAACGGCGAGGTCTTGCATGCGGGTTTCCAGAGCGCGGCCATCGACAAAGTCCAGCTTGTATTTGGTGTCCACACCGTAGGCGCTGGTGTCTTGCGAGATGACCAATAGTTCGCGGCTGCCGGCGGCGACCAGCTGCTTGGCCTCATCGACCACCTCAGCCAACGGGCGGCTGATGAGGTCGCCGCGCATCGCCGGAATAATGCAAAAGCTGCAGCGGTGGTTGCAGCCTTCGGAAATTTTTAAATACGCATAGTGCCGGGGCGTGAGTTTCACACCCTGCGGCGGTACCAAGTCGCGGTGAGGCTGGTAGCTGTCGTCCTGGGGAACATACTGATGAACCGCGCCCACAACGGCGTCAACAGCGGCCGGGCCGCTTACGTCGAGGACTTCTGGGTAGGCATTTTTAATGGCTTCGGCGTCGCTGCCTTTGCCCATGCAGCCAGTAACAATGACCTTGCCGTTTTCATTGATCGCCTCGCCAATCGCGTCCAGCGACTCCTGCTTTGCGCTGTCGATAAAGCCGCAGGTATTCACTACCACAACATCGGCATCGTTGTAGCTGGGAACGACCTCGTAGCCGTCTAAGCGCAGCTGGGTGAGTATGCGCTCGGAATCGACAAGCGCTTTCGGGCAGCCCAAACTAACAAATCCCACTTTTTGGGTTTTGTCAGCGTTTTTCTGCGGTGTGTTGTCGGGTGTGGCCATGGCTACCTCGCTATATAGACGGCGCGCATTTTACCTCAATTGCTGCCAGACTGCTCAATCAGAGAGGTGGGGGCGGCGAACGGTTTGGTTTAGCTTGCGCTGCAGCGATCGAGAGCGCTTCGCCAATTTGGTGCACCGCCTGATGGCGTTGAATAAAGGAGCGGGTCACTATGTCAAAAATACTGGGCTTTGATGTCTACGGCACGCTGGTCAATACGGCGGCGATAGAGACCCCGCTCCGTGAGCTTATGGGTGATCTCGCAGGGGTATTCGCTGCGCGCTGGCGGGAGAAACAATTGGAGTACAGCTTTCGGCGCGGACTGATGCAGCACTATGCCGATTTTTCTGTGTGTACGCGCCAGGCCCTGGATTATTGTTGTGAGGTCATGGCGCAGCCCCTTTCCCGTGAGCAGCGCAGCGCGTTGATTGCCGCCTACGCCGAGCTGCCAATTTTTGCCGATGTGCTCGACGTGCTGGCGCAGCTGGCCGGCGAGGGCCATCGACTTTTCGCCTTCTCCAATGGGGCTAAAGCAGATGTTCAGGCTATCCTGGCGAAGGCAGAAATTAGCGATTGGTTTGAGGGGGTGGTGAGTGCGGAGGAGGTGCGCGTGTTTAAGCCTAGCCCAGCCGTGTATGCACATTTTCTGCGGTCAACGGGTGGCCTTGTCGGGCACAGTTGGTTGGTGTCGTCTAACCCATTTGATGTGATCGGCGCGCGCAGTGCAGGTATGCAAGCGGCATGGGTAAAGCGCGACGCCAATGCAGTGTACGACCCCTGGGATATCGCACCGAGCGTGTGCGTGAAAAGCCTGGCAGAATTGCCTGCCCAATTATCAGAGAGGGATGTGAGTGAATAGAGTTTTCGTATTCGTTGCCGTATGGCTGTGGGCGCTGCCCACGTGGGCAGCAGAGGTGGCGTGGCAACAGGCCTATGTCGAGCAAAATATCCGCTTTATTGCCGAGCATACCGGGGCGCCCGCTGGTTTTAAGGCGGGGTTGAGTAACGCCGCGTCGCAGCAGCGTTTTGGCAGCGATAGAACGGTTTATGGCAGTTTGAGCGCGGCGGGCCAGCGGGCCTCGGGTGAGCGTGTCGCGCTGGCGGATTTTTCCCGCGGTATGGTTGAGCTGGAGTTGGCCTTTCAGTTAAACCAAGCGGTGGAAGCGCCCATTGCCAGCGTGGCAGAGCTGCAGTCGATCGTTCGCCGCGTGGCCATTGCACTCGAGTTGCCCGACTTGGCGTTATTGCCGGCTAGCCCCACCGCCAAAGAGATTGTTCGCGCCAATGTCGCCGGTAAATATTTTGTTATTGGCAATGGCGTGTCTCCGCAGGGCCTCGACCTGGATGCCCTGCCGTTGCGACTGTTTCGCGATGCGTCAATGATCGCACAGTCCTATGGCGGCGGCGTGAGTGGCGGTCAGTGGCAGGCCTTGTTAGCGCTGGTCAACCAACGTGTTGCCATGGGGTGGCGCATCACGCCTCAGCAGTGGTTGCTGACTGGCGCGCTGGGCGGCATGAATGCGCTGGAGCCCGGCTACTATCATGCCGAGTCTGTAGCGCTTGGCGGCGTCGCAATAACGGTGTACTAAGCAGCCTACATTGCCAGCGTGTCGGGGCGGCTGTGTTGCTGAACGCGCAGTCCCAGGCGTTTTAATGCCGCCAGCAATTCAACGCTGTCTTCGCGATTTAAAAATGCCCCGACGCGAACGGTTTTTGCGCGGCAGCACAAGCTGATTTCCAGGGGTGCCCAGGGGTGGTGGTGCTCCAGCACCAATATGCCACTGTGTTGCTGTGGCCACTGCCATTGTTGCTCTGCGCAAAAATAACCGCTTTCAATACGCAGCTGCTGTTCGTTTATGTGAATCACTTGTTGAATCTGCAGTTTGCCAAAGACGCGCCGCAGTAATACCCAGAGCAAAAATAATTCCAGCCCCATAAAGGGCAAGATCATCCATGCGCCAATAGCCAGAAACCCTGAGGCAAATACCAGATTGAGTCCCGCGATGGCCGCTAAGATGCGCCGGTTACTCTGCCAGCTGGCGGAACGGTTCGGGCGCAGCACAATTTGGCTGCCATCACGGTTTGTTTGCGTTTCAACCACCAGCCTATCCTCGTGCACTGGCTATAGTTTAGAGCAGGAAAAACCCCACCGGTAACTATACGTCTCCAGCAACAGTGAAAGATGTTTTTCCGTTAAACGGCAAAGGGTGGCGGGCAGGTAAATTGTATCGCTTTACCCGTGCTGGGGTGGTGCAAATTGAGTGCGCTGGCGTGCAGTAACAGCCGGGCCGATGCCTGCCTGGCTTGTTCATGGGCGTAGAACTCGCAGCCGAGGATCGGGTGGCCAATACTGGCGCAATGCACACGCAATTGGTGGGAACGACCGGTAATGGGGCTGAGCAGCAGGGTGCTATGGCTGTCGCTGCGGCGCAGGCATTCGTAGAGGGTTTGTGCAGACTTGCCGTGCTCAAAGTTAATATGTTGGCGAGGGCGACGCGGCCAGTCGCAGGCCAGCGGCAGATCGATTATGCCTTGGGCAGGGGCAACGCAGCCGCTGACGACGGCGTGATATTGCTTGGTGATCTGGCGTCGCTCGAATTGCTGGCTCAGGCGGCGGTGGCTGTCTTTATTCCGCGCAATCAACATCAGGCCAGAGGTGGCCATATCGAGTCTGTGCACAATTAATGCATCGGCGTATTGCTGCTGAATACGGCTTATCAGGCTATCGCGATTGGCCGGGTGACGGCCGGGAACTGACAATAAGCCCGCCGGTTTACTCACGGCCAGCAGGTCGTCGTCTTCATAGAGAATCCGGTGGGACTCATTGCAGGCGGGCACGATAAATTCAGTGGCTTGTGACACGGTAGGCTCTCGACAGTGGCTGGCTAAATTATGCGTGATCAGTGTGCGTGAGGCGAGTGCTCAAACGGCATCAATTTCGCTGAATTGGACGCCGACGTAGCGGTCGCTAGTCCGTATACTATCGCCGCCGAGAGCGGACTGGCGCTTGACTGCTTACCGTTGCTCATATCGCGCCGGCCTTAAAAACAGGACAAATGATGAAAATACCGTCACTGCAAGCGCGTCTGCGCGAGTACCTCCCGCATGGGCAGTTATCCCGCCAGCGCCTGCCTTTAGCGCCCGAGCTGGAGTTGTGGTTGCTCGATGAAGCCTACCCCCAGCACCTGCTCGACAGTGAGCAAATTCAGCGCATTATGAACTACCCGGCCTATTGGTGTTTTTGCTGGGCGAGCGGCCAGGTTATGGCGCGCTATATTATTGACCACCCCGAGTTGGTGCGCGGCAAGCGGGTGCTGGACTTCGGATGTGGCTCTGCGGTGGCCGCGATCGCGGCGGCCAAGGCAGG
>NZ_CAXGPO010000062.1:0-2260 GCF_964011655.1 uncultured Spongiibacter sp.
GCCGTTGCTAGACATTGCCAGCCAGTGCCCGTCACTCCCACTCGATTATCAATAACCAACGGGAAAGACGATGCTCACATTCTCGTGATGCAGGCGCTGAAATTCCTCGACTTCATCCTCGCTGTAGTTCAGGCCGAGCTGCCAGAAAACGCTGTCGCCAAGATCGCCGGAAAAGCGCAGTTCGGCATTATAGAAGTCGGTGGTGGCAAACACATTGCGCTCGGTATTAACGGTATCCAGGCCCGACTGTGGGATGAAGCTGCCATCGGACTCAAACTGACCTGCTGATAGCAGCAGGACCATGTCACTGCGTTCACCCAGCCGGTAGTCGAGGCGCATGCCTCCGGAGACGAAGCGGTCATTAAGCCGAAAATTAAGGCCATTATTGGGCCAGTCGGCCGCTTGGGCGTCGGTCGTGTCGGGATCGTTGACCGGGTAGTTGGCCACATCCGGGTGCAGGGCGAATTCGCCGAGAATGGCATTCTGCGATTCGATGGCAATGACCTGCAGGGCTTGAGGCTCGGAGCGGTCGCGCCAGCCGTTGAGATGCAGGTTCAGCGTCCAGTCTTCGCCGCCTTCCCAGCGCAATAACAGCCGTGCGGCATCGCGGTCGACTTCGCCGAGACGGCTGTAGCCGAAGCGCTCGTACTCATTGCCGGGGTCGCGACCGGTTTTGCCATTGTAGGCATCGCTGCCCGCATAACGGGTGCGGCTGCGCTGCCAGCCTTCGCCGGATTGCGTTGTGGTGTAGGCCAAGCGGGCAAACAGGGTATCGGTGAGCGAGCCGGAGACAAAGCCCTCAACCGAGGTGGTGTCAAAGCGGCTGTAGCTGATATCGGCGCCGTACTCCAATTCTTCGCCGGGCTTGTTGGCGATGTAGTTAATGGCGCCGCCGGTCGTGTTGCGGCCATACAGCGTGCCCTGTGGCCCTTTGAGCATCTCTACCCGAGCCAGATCAAGGTTACTGCCCTTACTCATTACCGGAAACGGCAGGTTAAATTCGTCGACGTAGACGCCCACGGTGGCACTGGCAGTCTGGCTATTCTCGTTGAAGCCGACGCCGCGCAGGGTGTAAATGGGGACGTTGAACCCGCCATCGGCGTAGGAGAAGCCGGGCAGCAGTCGCCCTAGGTCGCGGGTGTCGGTGATGCCCAATGCGCTGAGATCCTCGCCTGTGTAGGTCGCGATGGCCAGAGGAATACTGTTGGCCCCCTCTTCCTTTTTCTGAGCGGTGACAACAATTTCTTCAATGCTCAGGCCGCGATCAGCGGCGTGAGTGAGGCCGGGCGCAATAGCCGCAGCGAGGCCTGCAGCGCAGGCGCGAGAGATAAAACGGGTCACAGCGAGTCTACCTTGGGCGTGTAAGACACTGACGAGCAGCGAAAAATGCGCAGATGCTAGCAAACTGTGCTGTAGCGCTGGCGGGTTTTTCTATACTGATGCGTTATATGGTTATAACTTATCGGGCGGCGAGTTCCTGCTGCCAGGCGTCGAGAAAACGGTCGCGCTGTGATTCACTCACGGCCGCAGGCCCCAGCCAGACACTCAATATGAGCTTGGCCGCTTCGGGGTCTTGCAATGTGCCCAGCACGGTATCGTTATGTTGCAGTTGCAGGCCGACATCTGTCTGCCAGCGCAACTGGTAGCGGTCTCCTTTCTCTACGCCCAGATACCAGCTGTTGAAGCGGGCGATATCGTCTCGATGCGGGGCCAATTGTGCATCGTCGTAGGTGTCCTCTAGCTGCTCCTGCGTCAGGTCGCGGAAGCGCTCGGCAGAAACTGACAGGGCGTACTCGATAATAATTTGTTTGCTGTAGCCGGGCGACAGAATGTCATTGTTGGCCGGTGCTTCCTGACGAGGATCGACCTGCAATTGGGTATAGGTCAGTTCTTTCCACAGCAGTTTGAAACGGTCTGCGGCTACGGTTTCCCACGGTGTGGCATGCAGCGTAGTGCTCAGCAGGGTCAGTATGACGGCGACGAATTGCTTAGGCATTGTGCACCTCCTCATTTAGATAGCGCAGCTGGGGTCTGCCCAGCATGAAAAACACCAGAATTTTGAGCGCGACCGGTGCCGCGACGTACGCGGCGGTAATCGCCCAATCCGGCGGCACGGTTGATTGGGCGGGTTGCAGCTGACTGCCCAGCCACAGGTAGCCAATACCCACGGCCACGTATAGGAAGAATAAACGCCCTTTTCACCCAAGTCCAACAGCTTTGGACCGCAGTTGACTCTTTCGACACCCCTGCGATGCAACCC